>CAYQZL010000063.1:0-23125 GCA_964421975.1 uncultured Rikenellaceae bacterium | reverse complement strand
AAATCTTCTGGTTTTTCCTTAAGCAGATGATTTGAATCGAAGCAGATTTCAACGCCGTTACCTGCAGAATTAACTATCATGATAAGTTCATCGGCAGTATTTCCCAGACATGTTCTCGGCAGGCACTCAACAGCAAGCTGTGCATCATATTTTTTAACTTCTTCCGATAATATTTGAAGTGATGCAATACAGTTGGATATTCTTGCCGCCCTGTCTTCATCGGGGATTGGTTCCGCACTTCCATGAATAACGAATTTCTGTGGATTTAATGGTTCACATAATGCCATTAAATCTGAACACTCTTTTATCATGTTTACCCGGTCAGTATCGTTGAGGGATGAAATATCATAAATCCTGCTGAACGGAAGATGAACTGACCATACAGTAATTCCACTCTTTTCAGTGATCTCCTTAACATTCCTTACCCATGCCTCTTTTTCCGTTTTTGATTTTTTACTGAAAACACCTGAGCTGAGTTCAATACAATCAATTCCGTTCTTTTTAAACTCATCAAATTCAGCCTGTGAAAAATCAGTAAATAAACCCGATGATGTTCCGGTTTTCCAGCTGTCAACTTTCTTCTGGTTATTCTCCTTGCAACTGCTGATAATGATCAACAATATTAAAAACAACAAATACTTATCAGTTCTGATCATAGTGAATTATTATTTACAGATTCTTATTTTATCTTTTGGCCTATAGCTGAACGAGTTATAGACAGCCCACCGTGCCTTATAGATTTTAAGTCCCGGTTTGCCAAAAACAACTTTCCCGTTAAGATCAATTATCTCGTCAGTCCACCATTGCTCTTTTGGGGTACTTATAACCGGTATTTTGCCCTTTGATGAAGCAGAAACACTTTTAATATTATTATATTTTGACGGTATCTTTTTCAACCCGTTCTTTTTAATATCATATATCCAAAGATGTTCATGAGCAGTGAAATACAAAGCATCCTTTCCCGGAACCGGGAAGAGATCATGGCCGGATCTGTCATCAAAGGTAAGTGAATCCACAGGAGTCAGTACAGGATTGTCACATGAGAAATTATAACTGTAACTTATTATCTTATCCATACAACCTGTCCAGAGAAGGTTTCTTTTTCTGTCCCAGACGACATTATGTGCAAAAAGATTGTGAAAAGATTTTCCTGTTGCATTTCCGTTTGAAACAAGGGTATCTGTCCGGAACACGGTCAGTTTATTATCAGTACTTGATGCACAAACAATATTCCCGTCGGGAAGGATCTCAATGGAATGAGGATTTAATCCGGCGTTTGCATAGAATAATGTTTTCTTATCGCTGATCCTTATAAGTGCGCATGCACCCCCGGATGCGCACATCAGCACATAATCTCCGTCATAAACAATTTTAGCATCGCTTGGATTATGGAACCATTTAACATGCTCAGGTCTGATATCAGAGTTTTCTGCCCTCCAGTCCCAGATAATATCTCCGGAACTGACATCAGCTATAATAATCCGGTGTTCCGATTGTTCTGCAATGACAAGACAGTTATTTAGTTTTTTATAGCCCTGTCCGTAAATAACAACGGTGGAAATTATTACAATTCCTGTAAAAGCAATCAGAAAGCGGACAAATGATCTCATAATATGAAATATATTTATTAAAAGGACAGCCGGGGCAGCTTTTTGCTCCGGCAGTCCTGTTTCTCAATTGCTACCAACCGGTATTATTCGGTTCCAGAGCCGGATTTTCCTGTATTTCATAGGAAGGCACAGGCCACAGATAATCTCTTGGATTGGTGAATTTCCTTACAAGTTTTTGAGTATAGTTATATGTATAGATCGGACCATTATTCACAATATGGGCAATCTTCCAGCGAAGAATATCCATATAATAAAAACCCTCACCTGCAAATTCGATCCTTCTTTCAAGTCTGATCATTTTTCGCATTTCTTCCTGATCACCCATTGCAACATAGGTTGGCAATAAGGGATCGGTTGACTGCAGACCCGGCATACCAGCCCTGGTACGGACAAGGTTGACTGCATCATAAACACTCTGATCGATCTGATTAAGCTCTGTTTTGGCTTCAGCATAAGTAAGCAGAATATCTGCATACCTAAGTACAATGTAGTTTATATCTGACTCGCTTGCATTTAAAATAATCTTATTATAAGCATTATCCTCATCGTAAACACCGTATTTTTTAAATGTATAACCTGTCTGTGCAAACTGTGTATTGGTCACAGTTTTCCCCATATACGTTGATCCTGGCCATACGAGTGTCATCCTGAAACGCGGATCCCTGTTTTCCCAGTATTTATCAGCATTATAGGCTGCCGATTCCTGAATAGTTGATCCGTCATTCATAAGATAAGCATCCACCAGATCGCGTAATGGAGCATTGGTGTTATACTGCCGGTTGATCAGGTCAAATGAATGGCAATAATTGGGATAAAGGTACTGAACATCAAATATAACTTCCTGATTATTTTCATTTTCAGGCATAAATAGTGCTCTGTAATCCGGGAACAGACTGTATTTATTCATATCCATAACCTGCTTTGCATTGGTGGCGGCCTCAGCAAATTTTCCATGATATAAATATTGTCTGGCTTTTAAGGCATAGCATGCTCCTTTTGTAGGCTTTCCCGGCATTGTTGCATTGACCGGTAATACAGCAGCTGCTTCATCGAGATCCTTTATGATCTGTGTAAATATCTGATCTTTTGGAGTTCTTGGAAGAGTTTTATGTTCAAGCTTCGGAGCTTCAAGTATAAGCGGAGCATCACCATAATAGTTGATAAGCAGACTGTAATACACAGCTCTCAGAAATTTTGCTTCTGCTATCATTGCTTCCTTTTTGGCATCAGACATTGCAATATTCCCTATTTTTTCCAGAAGGGTATTGCATCTTCCTATGCCCTCATAAGAGTGCCCCCATCGGTTATTTATAATACCTGTGTTTGAAGCATCATGTGTTCCTCCTCCAATCTGATAGAATCCCGATGAACTGTTATAATCAGTTGCATTGGGAGTTGCGGTTTCTTCCCACAACGGGGTTGTCCATCCTCCTCCACCATAGATACCAGTATTTCTGAGTGTTTCATAACATGCGGCCAGACCGGCATCAGCCTGGGTCTCAGATTGCCAGAATATGTCTTCGGTATATTTGTTGGTCGGACTCAAATCAAGAAGACTTTCACTACAGCTTATCAGAAATGTGAATAGTGAAACCAGTATAGATAGAATAAGTATTTTTTTCATTGCTCTAATATTTAAAATGTTACGTTCAAGCCTGCAGAAAATACCTTGATAGAAGGATACTCGAATATGTTGTCATTCTTCATATTCTTTTCCGGGTCAAATTTCTTCATCTTTGAGAATGTCAGCATGTTCTGCCCGTTAATAAATACTTTCAGCTCTTTCATTGACAGCTTGTTCACTATCTGCAACGGGAAGGTATATCCCAGCTGCAGGTTCTTAAGTCTCAGATAAGATGCATTCTGTAACCAGAAAGTCGAATTTGAGAAGTTCAGGATGTTCCCTGTGCTGGTTGTCAGAATGGGTAACTTTGCATTCCTGTTTTCCGGTGTCCATGCATCAGTCTGCCATTCTTTGGTGAATCCTGCACCATTATAGAAGGGATAACTGATATTATGCTGGGGATAAGTGTAAATCTTTCCAACTCCCTGGAAGAATGCTGCAAGATCAAATCCCTTATATCCTGCACCAAGATTGAATGCGTAATTTATCTTTGGAATTACTCCGTGAACTATTATGCGGTCATTTGCATCGATCTTATTATCATTGTTCTGATCCTTGTACCTGATGAAGCCTGCTTTTGTAGCCACATTCTGAAAGGCATGCTGTGCAACCTCTTCATCACTCTGGAAAAAACCAATCGCTTCATAAATGTAATAGCAATCAATAGGATGACCTTCAGCAGTTGTATATCTTCCTGAAATTATCTGCTGTCCGTCCAGATCGACAACTTTATTATTATTAAATGCGAAATCCCCACCTACTTCATAAGTAATATCATTCCAGGTGTTTCTGTAATTTGCACTTATCTCAATACCTTTGTTGTTTACTTTACCGACATTGCTTGTAGGACCGGCCCAGTCACCAACCTGGCTGGGAAGATTAACTGCCCTCAGGATATCTTTGGTGTCTTTATTATACAGATCGAGAGTAACATTCAGTTTACTGTCAAACAGACTGGCATCCACTCCGAGATTTGTCATTGTTGTTGTTTCCCACGAAATATCCGGGTCGGCACTTGCCGTTACTGCGGCACCCTGCTGTACTGTTGATCCAAAGGTATAATCCTGACCCAGTACCACGCTGTTAGAATACGCGAACAATGATATTTCCTGGTTCCCGATACTACCCCATGAGAATCTTGGCTTAAGTGACGATATCCAGTTTATATTCTGCATAAAGCTTTCCTGATCAAGACGCCAGCCGAGTGAAAATGATGGGAAGAATCCCCAGCGGTTTCCCTTAGCAAATCGCGATGATCCGTCATAACGGAAGTTGACTTCAAGAAGGTATCTCTCATTGAAATTGTAATTCAGACGTCCGAAATATGATAATATTGCTGAACGTGAAGATGATCCTCCCACCACAGGATTCTCGGCAAATACATCGAGATCGGTCAGTGCATTATCCAGGGCGGTCTGCTTCTGAGCAGAGAAATTTGAGCTGGTAAAACTTTCATAGCTGTTCCCCAGAAGGATAAATACATTATGTATATTGTTAAAGGTTTGTGACCATTCAACAGTATTGAACAGAGTCGTATTAAGCTGATCATTATACTGCCTGTATCCAAGAGCATAAGATGTATTTTGCTGTTCCTCCAGTGTCTTGGGATTGACCTGTATGACTTTTGGCTGAAATCTTTCGTTCTTAGCATCATATTTGTTTACTGCTGCATTTATCCTGTAAATGATATTAAATGGCAGTTTAACATCGGCAAATAAATTTGCCAGCAATCTCTGCTGAACGAAATCGTTATTCCCTTCCTCAAGTCTTTCTATCGGATTCATAAAATTGTTATGTCCGGCCGTACGCAGCCATGCATTACCCCATCTGCCGTCTTCAATCCTTACGGGATAGATCGGAAGAGAACGATAGACTCCCTGCCAGTAAGAGCCCATGCCATTCCATGGCTCATTGTATTTCCTGTAATTACCGGAGATACGTCCGCCTAAAGACAAAAATTTCGTAATGTCGACTTTGGCATTCAGACCCATATTGTACCTGTTCCCTTTAATATTATGAATGATACCTTCCTGGTCGAGATACCCAAGTATGAGTGACATGGTATGATTTGCCCCCCCTCCGGAAATTGTAACATTATGTTCCTGCATTTTACCGTTCTTGAGGATCATATCAAACCAGTTTGACTGAGGGTAGAAATATGGATTACTTGCCATACCGTTTTTATATTCTTCAATACTGGCTAAAGAATATTCAATTGCCTTACCTTCATTTGTTAAAGCTAAATTCTTATACTCGAGGTATTTGATTGGATCCCATTCAACATCCGGAAGATAGGTTGGCTGCTCGATACCCATATAGGTATTATATTCAACCTTATATGCTTCATTTTTCTTCCCTTTCTTGGTTGTGATCAGAATTACACCATTAGCTGCACGTGATCCATATACAGCAGTGGAAGCGGCATCTTTCAGCACTGAAATGCTTTCTATCTCGTTCGGGTTAATGTCCGAAAGGCTGAACGCAATACCATCAATAAGGACCAGGGGATCATTATTGTTTAATGTCCCGACACCCCTGATTCTGATCGTTGCGACATCTTTTCCGGGCTGACCGCCTGCCTGGTTAACATACAGGCCGTTCATACCCTGTAAAGCCTGTGATACATTTGTAATAGGCCGGTTTTCAAGCTTCTCTACACTTGCGGTGGCAACAGATCCGGTTAGATTCACCTTCTTCTGGGTACCATAACCTACTACAACAACCTCCTCAAGAGCTGACAATTCACCGGAGAGTTCCACATTTATTACAGGCTGACCTGTATATGTTCTTTCTACTGAACTGTAACCGATAAATGAAAACACGATTACACTTCCGCTGGATGGGGCAGGTAATGAATACTGTCCGTTTGAATCTGTCATTGTACCGGTACTGGTGCCTTTGACAACAATATTTACCCCGGGCATGGCCTCCCTGGTAAGAGCATCAACAATTCTACCCGTTAAAATACTCTGCTGACCTTCAGACATGGTAATATCTCCGGCAATGTACATGTCTGAAACAGCATTTACTCCTGTTCCCTCAGCAAATACACCGGAATTAATTATACCTGATCCGAGAAGGGCAATGATGACCAGGATCGCCCTCTGCTTTATCAACATTTTTTTCAGGAATGGGAAATGGTAAACCCACGGTTTTGATCTTTTTTTCATAGTTCAGGAATGATTAGTAATGTAAAATATTGATTTATAGTTAATTAACCGGGAACATAATACCTGGTCCCGATGGTGAGAATTTGGTCAATCTTTTCGATCTGTACAATAAGGCAAATGTTAAAAAAACAAAAATCACTGCTAAAAAAACCGGATAATAAACGTGAATATCACGCATTATCCGGCATAAGTTATTTATCGCCTCCTGTCCTGTTTTTATCTTACTGAAAACCTGTAAATAGTCTGGGATTTAAATGTCTCTCCTGGACTAAGGACTGTGGATGGGAATTCAGGATGATTGGGACTATCGGGGAAATGACCCGATTCAAGGCAGAAACCTGATCTGTGAGTATAAGCAACTCCGCCATGGCCGATCTTTGTACCATCAAGAAAGTTCCCTGTATAAAGCTGCATTCCGGGCTGATCGGTAATAACTTCAAGTACTCTGCCTGTTGATGGTTCATAAACCTCAACATCAACTGTTTCCTTATTATCAAGGACAAAATTATGATCATAACCCCTGCCTAAGATAAGCTGATCATAATTTTCTCCTATCCGTTCACCGATAGTATGCGGTGTTGTAAAATCAAAGGGTGTTCCTGCAACAGGACGTATTTCACCTGTCGGTATCATTACCGAATCGACTGGTGTGAATCCCGACGCTTTCAATGTCAGAACATGATCAAGTATATCACCGTTACCCGGACCCTTTAAATTAAAGTAAGCATGGTTTGTCACATTTATAACAGTCTTCTTATCCGTTGTACATTTATAGTCCATCACGATCTCATTATCATCGGTCCAGGTGTATACAACCTCTGCAGTTACAGTGCCGGGAAAGCCCATTTCCATATCAGGACTTACATAGGTAAGCTTAACTGCGGGAAATTCACTATCCTTAACCACTTCTGCATCCCATACAACACTGTGCCAGCCTCCGGGCCCCCCGTGCAAGGTATTAGGACCATTATTTACCGGCAGATTGTATTCCACTCCGTCAAGGGAAAACCTGGCATTGGCGATCCTGTTGGCATAACGGCCAACCAAAGATCCGTAAGACATATCACCCTTAATCGTACCTTCAAAGGTGTCATAACCAAATGTGATATTGGTTTTATTCCCGTTTTTGTCGGGAACCTCAATCCAGTTGATCTTACCTCCGAAATTGGTGATCCTGACAATATTCCCGGGCTTGTTGGTTAATGTGAACATATACACCTCTTTGCCCTGGTGATTACCATAAATTTCCTGCTTTACCATTTCTTTCTTTTTTGATTGATTGCAGGATGGCATAACTGCTGCTATTCCCGCAAAAGCTAATGTTAATATTAAGATCCTTTTCATTTTTGGTTTAAGTTATTTGATGCTAAAATAAATATAAATATTCCGCTATCACAATACTGTTAAAAATAAAATCTGTCAATGCTTTTGTTTTTCGTTGTAAATTGCATCAACCAGTCCGTCTTTACCGCTATCTCCGCCAAGCTGCCAGAACATAATACCTGCCATTCCCATTTCGGCAACATATTTTGTTTTAAGCTTTATTGAGACAGTATCTTCATAGGAAATAAACACACTGTCTGCCGCATTGTACAGCCAGGGCGCCTTAGCTGCCGGGTCCCAGTAACGGACAAATCCATTTTTATCTTCCATCCGTTCACGTATATCCGAATACCGAGCAGACCCCGGCCATACTCCCCTGTTGATCTGGTATAAACCATTATTATCCGGAGGGACTCCTTTCCATGCTCTTCCGTAAAAAGCAGCACCAATAACAAGCTGTGATGGTTTGATCCCTTTATCAATCAGAAACGATACTATCTTCTCAGCTGAAGACGGATCAAGAGTATCTCCTTCTTCCTTCATTTTCATATCTGCGGGAGTACCGGTAATATCTGATCTTTTAACCAGCCCCAGATTGGTATGATGAGCCGTATAAGGTGTTCCTCCGGTAACATTGTCGTAGGTCATAATATTCATATAGGTTACACAATTCATAACCTTTTCAATTTCGATATGATCAAAGAACCTTTCCCATCCGGCCGCGGCAAAAGTCAGTACCTGATCTTTACCTATGCCATCCAAAGCCGCTCTCAGCTCACACATCAGGGCAGTAAAATTTTCCTTGTCTTCAGGTATATAAGGATTTCCAATGCCGGGCATTCCCGGATACTCCCAGTCGATATCCAGTCCATCCAGCTTATATTCCTTAATAAAATCAACCACACTGGCTACAAATTTTTTCCTGTTTTCAGGTGAACGGGCCATTTCGGAAAATCCTCCCGATCCTCCCCAGCCTCCACAGGCGATCATGACCTTCAGATGAGGATGTTTTCTTTTTTGCTTTACCAGTGACTTAAGCATGATACCTGATGTATCGCGCTTAAATTTCATTTCATTATCAATCACTTCCGTGAAGGACCAGATAATGTGCGTCAGTTTATCCAGGGGAAGTGAAGCCGGCTCAAAATTCCCTCGCCCGGGATAATAATAGGCCATAACTTTAATTCCATCTTCAGACGAGGAGGATTCACCTGTTTTACATGAATAAAAAAGAGCAACAAATAAAACCAGTGAAACTGCAATGTACTTTTTCATAAATCATTAGTTTTTAAAATATTTCTACTTAACCACAAAGGGCACAAAGTTCTCACTAAGAGCACGAAGGATTTAACTTATTTATTATTTAAATTATTATCAGTCATTTGCCTTTGTGCTCTTTGAGATTTCCTTTGTGCTCTTTGTGGTTAAACAAAATTTCTCATCAACCACAAAGGATACGAACTTTAACTCAAAGTATAGAGTTAAAGTCATTTGGTATCCAGATAATACCAGTATGTATTCCTCAATTCCTTCCGGATACCCTTACCTTCCCTTAATCCGGCAACCGGCATATTATTTGTCAGTTTTATGTAGTCAGAAAACCTCGAGACAGATTCATTGCTTATTCTTATAACAGTCAGATCAGGAAGCGGACCACGGGCAGCCTGATAAAACAAGGCTGCTTCCTCAATATGTCCCGGTATTTTGGTATAGCCGGTATTAAACAGGCGGCTGATATTGTTTACTATCCCTTCAACATCCTTCTCAAGCATCATGCAGGCAAATTTATAATCGAGCGCTTTGGAATTAGCCGGATTTGACTGCAGCAATGAATTAATATTTGTTTCAGGATTTCTTATTGTTATCAGAAAATTGTCAAAGGGTTTGAGTTTTAACTTTTCACCCAGTTCCGGATCTGAACTTATTAGCATTGGATTTGAGATCATAGAATCATATTTCTTCGCCAGCTTTTTATAATGAAAGGTTTGCTTTAATACAGTGATATATTTCCCGGCAATTTTATAATGTCCGTTAATCAGGTTTGTCTTTATGAGCAGGTTTATATTCTCCGGATGAAATCCTTCTGTTACCATTGATTCGAATGCCCATCTATGGGCTTCATTAACCAGTCCGATAGTGTAATAAAAGTAAACGCCCCTGAATAGTTTACTCATGCTGATCTGTGAACTCCATGGTATCATAACCGACATTGTACCATAATCCTGAGGTGCAAAAAACATCCGGCTGCTTAACATCCCCTTCTCAGCCAGGGAAATGTTATAATAATATTGTGCCACCAGGTTTCTGTTCTGATGAGTCTCCTGGTATTCAATAACACCATCCCAGTCGCGGGCAAAGAACATCTTCTCGAGTCTGAAAAGCTGCACATTATCACTGCTGAATGCTTTAAACATCAGGATAATTGCAAGAAGAAATACCACAATCACAGAACCGGTTGCAAACTTCCGGCTGTAATCCCTCCTGAATGAGCTGACAAGGATCAGAAGTCCGGGATAAAATATGAAAAATAAAAACAGCAGCCAGATTATTGATCTGTGTATAAAATAATCTGTAAGGGGCAGAGGATAATACAGGAGTTCTGACCAGGGCTGCAGGAACAAAACCGATTTATAAAGAAGAAGCGTAATACCTGCAACTACCCAGAAACCAAATCCAAATACAAGCTTCCTGTTAAAAAAAGACCAGACTGTGATCATGCCAAGAAATATCCAGGAATATGCTCCGGCTAAATAGAAGAAGAGAGGAAATAAAGCTGTTACAAGTATCCGGAAGATCTTCCCTCCGGTTGATACTCCGATGAGGAAATATACTCCTGCAAGCAGGAATCCAAGATTATTATGCAAGCGGTAATTGATATTTGTCTGCATAAGCATCAGGATGGAAGATGCCATTACGGCAAAGAAAAGGAAGAAGTTACTCCCGGGCAATACCAGATTATTGATCCTCAGGAATACAGCTGCAATCAGAGTAAAAACAGAAGCCTGAAGAAAAGCTCCGTAGATATTGTTGAAATAGCCCTGGCTCAGGAAATTACCTGCATACTCGAGCAAACCGCCAGGCTTTGATGCAAATCCGCTTAAGTATTCACCTGAGAAAACGAACAACATCCTTTTCTCCTGGTAAAAAAATATGTAATTATAAAAAAATAAAAAAACGAAAAAGGCAAGAGTAAAAATCACTGCAAAAACAACGTATTTGTAAATCCTTTCAGAACCTGGTCCGCTTCTGACAGTTTTCTTTCTTCGTGGCTTTTGTATATCTGAGTGTCCCTTCATCCTCTTCCTTAATTATTCTCCAGCAGATATTTTTCCCCCGCCCCAGGCTGCTTTTAAGGCATTTTCCCCTGAAGCCCGTTCATAGTCTCTTGGTCCTGCCTTTACCCTTCCGGTCATAAATTCAGGTCTGTTGAAAGTTTTTATCATCCGGTTGTATAGATCAGGATCTTCCTGTGGCAGCACAAATGGTTTTCCGCTCTGACCGTCAGCACCGAAATATGTAAAATATGGTCTGGCAGTCAGACCATCGCTTCGTTTACTGCTGAACATAAGCCATCTTCCATTCGAAGACCAGGCATGATAACTTTCCGTTTCGTCGCTGTTGATACTCATTCTTTCAGCTTCCCCGGTCTGTATGGTGAGAACATAAAGGTCAGCCTCTTTATGCCATATTGAAAAATTGCCATTTTTGTGCAAAGTAAAAACCAGGTATTCCCCTTCAGGGGATACTCTCGGGAATGAGACGCTTTTACCTATGGAACGTGCATCAAAGATCACCTCAGCTTTGCCGAATCCCAAAGTTGTTTCATCAAAAGATTTGCGGACGAGATCGTACTTAATGCTTTTAAAATCGGAAGTATCCTTCGTCTCAACAGCCCTGCAATAGTACAGATACCTGCCGTCCGGTGACCATTCGGGGAAGGTTTCCATATAGGCGACTGTGTCAGATTCTTCAACCGGCAGCATTTCGTTCGTTACTGTATTATATATTACAAGCGACGACTCCAGATCGGTTACTTCCACATTATATTCCTGTGAAGCATGAAAGCTTTGCACAATGCTGTTCGATGAAAAAGTAACAAACTTACCACCGGGATGCCATGCTGGATAGACAGCCCCGAATTTCATCCCCTCAGCTTTCAGATCCATTCTGGCGACTTTCTTACCATCGTAAAAATATGTACCTCCGACTGATCCCCTGACATGGATCAGGAACTTATCAGGATCATTATTACAGAAGGAATGACAGTTAACACAATTGGTTTTAAGCAACTGGTTTTCAACAACAGATTTTTCCCGGAAGCTTTCAGTACTTCGTTGTTTTATAAGTATCTGTTTATAACTCTCATATCCGGGATAAAGCAACCTGTAGGAAATCCATGGATCAATTGCATCAGCGGAAACATTAAGTATAACCGGATCATATTTTGTAAAAACACCTTTCTCATCTTCCGATGTAACATTTATCGTGATCTTTTTTCCCTGATTTCCGGAAAGAAGTTTTTTCCATGATCCCGCGGGAAAACGGACCACACCGTTTTTTGACCTTACTTTTAAACTATAACCATCCCCGGTGCCGGCTGCTGTAATAAAATGTTTCCCGGATTCTTTTATGATGAAGTTGAGCGGGGCGATATTGTGCGGAACTGTAACACCTGAGTAATCCGGATCAATAGCAGGTTCACGGCGGGCATTTAAAAGTTCCCCGCTGTTTTTTTTGCAGCCTGATATTAAGAAAAGGCCGGATAAAAAAATCAATACAACAGGAGCTGTTATCTTCTTTCTCATATCCAATACACTGATTCCCGGATCCAATTCCTGATGAAGTGCATTTAGTAAAAATAAGAATAATTTTCGTAACCTTGCCTTAAGCCTGAAGTACCGATATTTATTACTGTAAAATATTGACTTTGTGTAACTTAGTGACTTAGTGACTTTGTGGCATTTCTTTCTGCACCGGGCTCAAAACCGTAATGCAATCAGCGGGACAAACTACCTCACATGCCCCGCACCCTACACATTTCTGATTATCAATTGAGGGCAACATGATTAAGACATTACTCCCCGGGAGGAATTCAACAGCATCGTATTTACATGCTTCCCTGCATTTTATACATTCCCTGTTATTTGAAAGGTAACAATTATCCGTAGTGATCCGGGCTATACCCATGTAAAGTGACCCTTTAGCTCCAATACTGAAGAGTGTAATTGCTCCTGTCGGACATACTTTTCCGCAAAGATTACAAGTCTCGAGACAATATCCTGATCTGAAACTGATTACCGGAGTCATCCACGAAAGAGGTTTATGGAAATCAGAATCAGGTATTATTATATTTGTCGGACATGCTTTTATACAATTACCGCAACGGCTGCAAAGAATGTTATAAAGAACAGGTTCAACAGATCCCGGCGGACGGATAGATTTTACCTCTGTTGGTTTCATCAACCGGGGCATTGTCAATCCTGCCAGCAGGCCGGCACCCGACATAATGAAATATCTCCTTCCCGGATATTCCGGTAAAGAAGCTGGTTTACTCCCTGTAAACACTCCGGATATAAATATTCTGATATCCCACAATCCTGTCTGCAGGCCTCCGAGAGGGCATAGTTTCCTGCACCATATTCCCGGAAAGAAGAAGTGTATCATTAGCAGCAGCGGGAAAAAAGTAAAGGAAAAAACAACATCAAAATCCGGCTTACCGGAGAAGATCACAAAAAATCCGTTAAAAATTGATAGCGGATCCAGAACAATAAATAAAGGTAATCCAAACAAAGCAGCAATAAGTGATGTTATTGCCAGCCATTTACCAATCTCCGGAATTTTACCGTAGTCATATTTGTCAGATCTGTTGAGTGCCGATACTTTGTCGAAACACCAACCGGCAGGACAGAGATATTTGCAAAACCATCGTTTATGTATTATGATCAACACCAGGACCGGGAGTGCAATTATGTTCAATAAGACCAGGTTCTTCAGTGCAAATACTGAATTTAACATCAAAAAGGGGCTCAGCCATATATGTATTCCCTGAGATCCTTTCCATAATCCGGGAATCGCAAATACTACCGCGGCCAGGAAAGATATTGTACGGATATCTGAAGCTGTGATTGTTTTCTTCATCCAAGCCAGGCTCCCTGTTTTAAAAGAAGCTCTTTAAGTTTTCTGGTATTTATATTTCGTGGCAATTCGTTGTCCTTAACTGCAAGTCCTGCAGCTGCACCTGCCCCATGACCGGTGACAAGACAGGTACCAATGATACGTGTGTCCTCGACAAGTTCCCTTTCAAAACAAAAGCAGCGGCCTGCAACCAGAAGATTATCAGTCTTTTTCGGTATCATTGAACGGTACGGGATCTGCCAGTAAGGCCGTTCGGATGTCGGAACCTTTTTTCCTTTGTACAGCATGGTGGTCCATGCACCGCTTATCCCTATAACATCACTGAAAGATCTGAATGTCATTGTATCGTCAAGTGTAAGCCGGTATTCCCCATCAAGTATCCTTGACATTCTGACACCAAGTTGTGAAGCTGTATCGAGAAGAAAAACATCTTCATAACCGGGAGTTTTTCTGAGTTCCTGAACACTGTTCCAGATATCCCTGCGATAATCCATCTGGAGATTTGAAAGATTTACAACATCAAGGGCATCCTGGTTTTCCTTCCCCCACATATTTACCCAATTGACACTTTTTATTGGAGTTTCATCACCAATACTTTTTTTGATATATCCGGGCTTATCTTTATTTATACGGTCGACATTTCCAAGACGGTGCACAAGTCCGATAGCATAATTCATGGTATCATATTTATCTCCGGCCAGATGGAAAATATCTCCGTCTCCTGTACAGTCAATTACCACTTTTGCCAGAACAGCCATCCTCCCCGATTTTGTCTCAATAAAGACTCCCTTAATTACATTTCCGTCCATAATCACATTCGAAGCCCAGGAATGATACAGCATCTTAACTCCCGCTTCCCGTATCATCTCATCAAGGATAAATTTGGCTGCTTCGGGATCGACCACCGGATTGACCTCATGTATTGCCATTCCCAGATCAAAAAGCCGTCTGGCCATCTCTCCCCCGATCCCGAAGATAACCTGTTTTCTTCTTTTTTGCCTGTCAACGGCATGTGTTGAAAGAAGAGGCAGCACCAGTCCTCCGGTCCATAGCCCTCCAAGATGATTATACCTTTCCACCAGGTACGTCTCAGCTCCGGTACGGCTCGATGCAATAGCCGCTGCAGTACCTGCCGGGCCTCCGCCAATCACAAGAACATCTGTTTCGGCGAGAACGGGAATTTCTCTTTGAGGTTCTCTGATAATCCGTCCTGTGGTCTTATCTGGTAAAACCGGAATATTTTCTTCAGCTCCGGAGTCAGATTCGATCTTTCTTTTACATCCTAAACCGAGGCTTAGTGCACCTCCGGTCAATACTGCCCTGTAAACAAAATCTCTGCGTTTCATATGCTGTAATTTTAACGGTTTAATATACAGAAAAAAAAGGCTGATGTTCATATCAGCCTCTTTAAAATGCATTTCCGGTCAATGGAATTTATCACTCCGGACCACCATCCCACCAAACCTTGCCAACCAGTCTGTCGGGCTGTGTAGCACCGGTTGCGTAGTTAGGATTACCTGTAGCTTCGTATGCAGGAATCATAAGCTTAGTCGGGATCTGGCCATTAGTGGCATTACCGGGATAATTGGTCGGTGTGAGAACCGGGAATCCTGTTCTTCTCCAGTCTGACCATGCATCCCACCAGTTCATCCATTTGGATAACCACATCTGTTCCCCTATCATTTCGAGAGCTTTGGCATCATCGAAGGGATAGTCAGCCAGGTACTGGTTTACTTTTGCATCCGGTACAGCAAATGACGCATCATATATCGTATACATCTGCAGAGCCAGTTTCACACCATTATCGTAGTGAGATTTAACTGATCCCGAGATACCGCTCCCGATATTCCTCTTAAGTGCTTCTGCAAGCAGGAATTCGCATTCAGCAGCATGCATTATCATATAAGGTTCATCATCCTGCATCATGAGAGGATTCACAGCTGAGAATTTCTCATAGGGTGTTGTCGGAGCGCCCTCCAATGCATCAAGCATGGCTCCGTCAAGTCCGTTCGGCAGACCTCTCTGCTTAAGGGGATCTGTTTCATTATAAACCACACTTGTAGCGGTCCACTGTATTATACCTCCGGTAAAGATCATAAGTCTCGGATCATCGTCTGCAGTACTTGTCTTGTTTGGTCCCATAAGTTTGTCAACAAGTGTCTTGCTCAGGAATGAACTGGACCACTGACCGCCGTCACCCGGATAGAAACCGCGTGATATGCCGTTCTGGTTTGTCCATTCACTGGGTCCCAGAGCCATTGTGGCAATAACGTTATCATCATTACTGCTCATCACTCCGCCCGCAACAGCTTTTGTGACATAAGTACCTGCCATCGCTGCATCAACATTTGAAACTCTCATAGCAAGCCTGAGCATAAGGGAATAACCGAATTTCTTCCATTTGGCTATATCGCCTTTGAAATAATAATCGGCTGCTTTAAATCCCTCATCGGGATTTGATGCACTAAGGCCGGCGCATGCTTCATCAAGTTCCTTCAGCAGATCGGTGTAAATGGCTTTCTGCTTATCATAAACCGGCTGGAATATACCTTCTATCCCTCTGTTTGCTTCGAAGTAAGGTATGCTTCCATACCAGTCTGTAAGACGGTGGAAGCAAAGAACTCTGAGAATCCTTGCTGCATGACGGGTATTTATATTTTTGCCTTCAGCATATCCTCCCGGACCTGTCTGTTTGATAATTTCGGCCGTTACTCTGCCATCACCTGCAAAGAAGTGATCCCAGGGAGCATTAGAGGGTTCAACATCATTTTCCAGGTATTTGTCTCCAACGGATATGGTTCCCGTACTTGTACTGGCGAGGTGTTGTATTGCATGTGCACACATTCCAATGTTTGTTCTCCAGTCGGTATATCTGTCATCACGCAGTCCGTTGTTTGAGGCGCTCAGTTCAGCTGCAGTAAGGAAATAGTTAACGTCTATTGAATTTACTGCATTCGGGTTGAGGTTCATTTCATGCAGGGCATCAGTATCACATCCTGCTGCAAAGATCACTATCAGCAGTGCACTTCCTAAAAGTCTATATAAATTTTTCATTTTACTTACATTTTTAAGGTTAGAAAGTCACTCTAAGATTGAACCCGTACGTGCGTGTGGTAGGCATTCCGAAATAATCAAGACCCTGTGCATTACTGTCGGTATAGTTTGATTCAGGATCGACATTGTCTATATTCTTATAGAGTATTGCCAGGTTCCTGCCGACAAATGAAATTGCCAGGTTGGTGAACGGTAGTTTGCTCAGCAGGGCCGGAGGAATACTGTATTCAAGGGATATCTGCCTTAACTTTATGAATGAAGCGTCGTAAACAAAATTCTCCTGGCAGCGTTCCCCGAGGTTAGACCAGTAATCTCTTGTTTCCTTCTGATTAAGAGTCTTTGTAAAAGGTTCATAAATCGGCTTGCCGTTTGAATCTTCTCCGGTTTTGATCACTCCTTTAACCACCATTCCGCCTTCACGGTTGACCAGTGTCTGTTTGTGTAAACCAGCCTGGGTCAACCTTACATTGGTCCCTGAATAAAGATCTCCTCCGAATTTGAAGTCAAGAAGAGCATCCAGACGGATACGATTCCAGCTGAAAGAATTATTCAGACCACCGGTAAGATCGGCAACACCATTTCCCAGTATTTCATAAACATCTGATCTTGCAGGTGAACCGTTTGATTCAAACACAAGATTTCCCTGAGGATCTAGTTTTTGTTTGTATCCTGTAATCATCCCGAAAGGCTGTCCTACGATATGTTTGATATAAACCGTTCTGGTACGTGGCTCTTCCACATTCAATTCAGTTACACCTTCACTGAGAGCTATGACCTTGTTCTTGTTTTTTGCAAGGTTTAGTGATATATCCCATGTAAAATCTCCCTGTACCGGTGTGGCAGTGATCAGAAGTTCAATACCCTTGTTCGACAACTCACCAATATTGACTGATGTGCTTAAGAATCCCGATGATCTTGATATTGTTGCAGAAAGAATATCATCGGTGGTTTTCTGGTCATAATAAGTAAACTCTAATCCGAATCTTCCGTTGAAGAATCTGAGGTCGGTCCCAAATTCCAGCTCAGTTGAAAGAGCGGGAGAGAGATTCGGGTTTGGAATATTATCACCTCCTGAGAAATTGGCCATTGCAAGAGTAAGATGCGATACACCGGACAGTCCGTATGTAACTCTTGATGAATATGCTCCCACATTGGCTGTGGCCACCTGGCCCCATGCTGCCCTCAACTTACCATAAGTAAGCCAATCCGGCAGACTCTGGAATGCATCAGAGAATACAAAGCTTCCTCCTATTGAAGGATAGAGTTTGCTGTTATTTGCAGGATTCAGAACCGAGAACCAGTCGTTCCTGGCTGTTGCAGTAATAAATAAGTAGTTATTATAACTGAATTCGGCAGAACCGAATAATGAATTAATCCCTGATTTATTGTAACCATATCCAATGGTCTTGTCTTTGGCATTATTTACCGAGGTGAAGAAAGGAACATTGAATCCGTTCCCGTTTGCCTGAATTTCTTCAGATTCCCTTACCATCTTATTTCCTCCGACAAAAGCATTAATTCCGAATCTTCCGAATTGTTTGTTACCACCAAGCATCCATTCCTGGTTAATTTCCCTCACGAAGTTTGATCTTTCCCATTTGCTTCCTCCTCTGAGGTATCCTGTACCCTGGGGGACAAGGAAATTATTGTTCCTTGTATACCAGTCCATACCGATCTGACCCTGAATATACAGCCACTTGAAAATATCATACCTCATAGTACCTGAAGTGATAAAACGGTCCCTGATATTTTCATTTTTAAACTGGTGTGCAACCCAGTATGGATTCTGCAGCCAGTTGTTGTCGGCCTGCTGAAATTCTTCACCGGTGGATTTAAGGTCGGGAGTTGTAAAACCTGACGGAACAGCTCCCAGTTTATCGGGATCACCTTTAAGGTTTTCAATATCAACAGAAGTTGCAAGGTTCCATATTGCAACCGGAATATTGGCAGGACTGTCAGCAACGTATTGGCGGTTGTTCACTTTCTCATTTGAATAGAGAACTTTTGCATTGAAAGTGAGCTTTTCGCCATATTTTCCGTTAGTTGACAATGACAGATTCCGTCTTTTAAATAACTCGTTTGGAATTATACCTTTATTGTCCAGATCCGAGAAAGAGAACCTGAAAGTCTGCTTTTCACCTCCTCCTGAAAGGGAAAGACTATTGGTCCATGAACCTCCTGTCTGATAAAAATCCCAGCTGTTGCCAACATACGAATATGGTCTGGAGACACCATCGAACTGGACTACCGAGCTTCCGTCAAATTTTGGTCCCCACATTGATCCTGAACCCCAGCCGTAAGCCTGTCTCCTGTCTGCAGCCTTGGAATAGATCTGTGTTCCGGGATTGGAAGGATCATCAGCCAATCCTCCTGGTCCGTAAACAGTCTGCAGATCTGACAAGTTAATAACCTTTTCAAACACATAGTTGGAGTTGAATTCGATGCCAATTCCTTTTCGTGCCTGACCTCTTTTAGTCACAATATTGATAACTCCGTAACCACCACGTGAACCATAGAGAGCAGCTGCTGCAGCACCCTTTAATACAGTGATTGACTCAATATCATCAGGATTGATACTTGACATACCGTCACCCTGGTCAACACCACCCCATACTCCTGCACGGCCGAACTGGGAGTTATCCATAGGTATTCCGTCGACAACATAAAGTGGCTGGTTCGTCGATCCGATCGATTTGTTCCCCCTGATTATAACACGGGAAGATCCGGCCGGACCTGTACCTGCGTTAGAAACGTTAACACCTGCCACACGACCCTGGATCGATGAGCCCAGGTTAATCTCCCTGGCCTGGGTAAGATTATCTCCGCTTACTTTGGCAACTGTTGATTGCAGGGCTTTTGTACTCCTTGTAACACCAAGAGCAGTTACAACAACTTCACCCAGTTGCTCTGTTTCCAGTTCCAGTGTTACATTAATGGTTGACTGGTTTCCCACAGTAATTTCCTGCGAGGTATAACCGATGAAAGAAAAGACAAGTACATTCGCGGCTCCTGCCTGTATTGTATACTTGCCCTGTGCATCAGTGACAGTTCCGGTCGTGGTATTCTTAACCAGAACGGTAACTCCCGAAAGAACAGCACCGTCATTATCTCTGACGGTCCCGGTTACAGTCCGCTGCTGTGCCATTAATGCAATATTGCATAACAGCAACAGAAACAGAATCAGTAATCGCCTAAAAAAAAGGTAACCTTTTTTTTGAATCATTAGCTTATAGTTTTAGGGCGGTAAGAAAAGATTACTTTTCCGATCCCGTTGTTAAGTCAAATTTAGAATTTTTTTTAATAGTTTTTAATAATTATTTAATATTTTTTTAAACCAAATCTTCTTTCTCCTTTTGGAAATTACAATATCTTTCCGCAGATATGATTATTAGTCAATCCTTTACCCTAATGTGCTTAAAATGAACTAATAACCTTTGAAGTTGTTATTCTACAACAATTTCATCGATATGCATTCTTGCAGGCTGGCCCGATCCGGGGTGCCATTCCGGGGTATTTCCTATGGTATGGGCAATAACCCTTATATATCTGGCATCCCGCGACTGGAAATCAACAATAAAATCCCTCTGGTAAGAATCATACTGATCAATAGGCAGGGTATTAATAACTGTCCCGACATTCTCAAAAGTGTCTCCATTGACTGAAACAAGAAAATCAACTTTTGCGGGAGCTATGCTTAGCCATGCCGCCAGCTGGTAAAATGCACATTCAATATGCTGTACTTTCCTTATTTCTCCCAGATCAATGACTGCATCAAGATTGCTTCCCTGAAAATCGAGCCAGTTATATTCCGTATCATGGCTTCCTCTTATACCATCGGTCAGCATTCCCCTCTCCTCTTCTCTTATAGCAGATATATCAGGGCTCATGAATTTCACAGGCTTACCGTATGCAATATGTTCATTCCTTCCCTGGTAAAACAAACGGTACATTGCAGAACGGTAGGCTTCAGGGATTATATTCCATTCCTTGACTTTAGTAACACCCTGACGAATGCACAGATCAACAAAAGGATCTATCATCGACCTGATATCAGGCCTTATCAGCCATTTATCGCCGGATTGTATAAATACTCCACGGTCGCCTGAAAAGTTTTTCTTTGCCTGCTCCATTATCGCGAAATTCAATGGCAGCCTGGCAATCCTTACTCTTTCGAGAAGAACCGCCGAATCGGCTACGACAGACTCTGCCTGATCGAACAGTTCATTGTATCTGTCAATCAGCGGGGGAGTGAGATAGGTCACTGATGCTGCATTGGGTGAACCAAAAATACTGAGAGGTCTGTCGGACCTTAAAACAGCTTCCCTCATTTCATCAATGTAATATCTTATAAACTTCCCGCCTGCGCCATAATAACCATTAAGGAAATCGTTCATAATGGCATCAGCATCAGCATCCGGATCCCACAATAACTTTGATATCATATATGACCGGAGTTCAGCGAACTCTCCTCCAACTTCGCGGTTGCCCTGTTCAAACATCGCTGTAACTCCATTTTCCATAAAAAATTTCAGGTTGGGTTTCAGTACGTGAAGGTTCGGGAAGGGACTTATCAGATTGCTGAACTGGATCACATAATCCCAGACAATTATATCTTTTGCGATCCTGCTCCAGTCTTTTACATCCTTGACGAATGCCATGCTTGTCTCATCTGCAGCTTCAGCAAATGGCCTGTCACGGCGCATTTCAATACTGCAAAGCATTATATTTACATTATCATGCGGACGAAGTGTAAGAGGTGCATGCCTTGAATATTCATATGCCAGTGTTGAAATTACCTTATCGGGAAACTGTTCAGCAACCTTGTTTACAAATGAAATGATCGATCCGGAGGGAGATCCTTCCTTCTTATCGAGAGCCTGGCAATGTTCGCACATGCAATAGTTCCTGTTGTCATTCTGGCTTACTGACCAGTATAAAGCTTCCGGATTCTTAGCCATCTCCTTCCTCAGATTCTGCACCGTGATCTTAAGTACATCGGGATTTGTAAGGCACAGCTGAGTAGGTATCCTGCGGCTGTTTCGAAGCGCATAATACTCCGGGTGATCATTAAAATATATTTCCGGAGGAACGAGATGGTTAAAGGTATGGACCCATAAGCCCCATGCTGTCCTTTCCCCGTTTGCATCATGACTGAGTTTATGCCAGTCGGCATATTCCTGGTTCCATGTACCTCTGTAATGAATTGTCCTGTACCTGATTGCCGGTATCTGTTTATCGTTTACCTTGCCAAGAAGTATCTTTTCCTGTTCGGGAACGACATTTACCGAAGGAGAATATATACGGCATCCAAGATACTTTTCAAGAAAGGTACAGACACCGTAAAGTGTCCCTTTTTTACTTCCACCTGCAATAATAAGGCGAAGACTGTCAGTCATTATAATAAAACCGTCATCACCAAGTTCATTGAAATTTATTTCAATGCCGAGTTTATCCAGGCGTTCATTCTGACCCAGTATAATTTCGCAAGGACTCCCTTTCCTGTTCTTTTCCACAGAAATTACCGGCATGGCAGCTCCGGAGATCCGGAGAATATAATCCTGAAGTACATCCGCTGCCTTCTGCTCATCAGGAGAAGGATGGGAAGGGATGATAATACGGTATTGTGTCATTCCTTTATCAGCAAGAAGGATGTTCAAGGTTACAGGAACCGTTTCTGTTTTCCTGCTTTTTTTCCTTTGGGAAAGAACAGGTTCGGTTGCTGCCAGTAAGCAGACCAAAACGATCAGGATCGGGCGTAATGATGATGAAAATTTCCGTGGGATCATTTCTTGTATATTCATTTTGTTTTATCGTTTTGTTTTTTTTGTTATTACGGGAGCAGAAACGGGTTCAGGTATATATTTAAGGATAAAGGCAAGATCCTGTCCTATATAGTTTGCATGTCCCCCGGTTATACGCATATAAGGAGGTCCGAAAGTAATTGTTCCGTCTGAACAGTTTATTTCTTTTTCTTCCAGGAAAACGCCCCTCCATGTATGATAGATCATGAGCTTATACTTACCATTCCTGAGAGAAGAGAGTGTTATCTTTTCTCCTGCCACATCGGAATCAGAGTTTACTATCCAGCCGAATATAATTTCATTGCTTTTCATTGCATAAGCATCTCCCCTGAGGCATTTGATTTCAGCCGGGGTGATACCGGAGATCGGAAGAGCGTCGTGTAGGGAAAGAGTGTAGGGTAGGGTGGA
>CAYQZL010000062.1:0-23957 GCA_964421975.1 uncultured Rikenellaceae bacterium | reverse complement strand
GAGATAATGAGCGGTGACTGGAGTTCAGACGTGTGCTCTTCCGATCTATGCGCTTACAAGGAATGCTCCCGCAGCCCGCAGATTAAAAAATTCTGCATCACTGTCCGGAGGCCAGTTCGGAAAAAGTCTGATAGTTCCGTTATAGCTTTGCATCATACACTCATTGATTACAGCAGGAAGGGCAAAGTTCTCGAACCAGACCCCCATATTATCCATGAATCCGTAGTTAGTCATATCACTGTAACGGCCATGGACCTGCATTACACGGTTGGAAGCTGTTCCGTTGGGTAAGAGGCAATAATTCACCTGACGCTTGAATCTTTCCAGATCGAGCATTCCCAGCCTGGCTGCCTGTAAATTAATAAACACCACATCATTTCCGCCTTCATTCTGCATATTCCTGCAAGTATTTTGCAGTATTTCCATTGTTGCCGGATCGGAATGAAGTCCGTGATCCTCTCCCGGGAAAACTGTAAACAGGGCATTTGGAACATTGTAAACAACCTGATCATGCTCTTCAGGCACCGATACAAAGATCCTTCCATATTCCTTTGAGATTGCAGTAGGATAACCGGGGAAGTTTGCCAATATATCCTTCACATCCTTTAGGAGGTTTTTTTCAGCTTTTTCAAGTTTCAGTACCTGTACAGCTTCTATAAAAGCCTTAAATATGAATTTAGTAAGTGCAAGATCAACATTGCAGTCATAATTGTATTTAAATCCGGGCCGGAGTCCGTATAATTCAGGTGGAACTGTCGGGAATATGTGATATTTGTCGTCATTCCACTGAGCTCCTCTTGCCTCGGGGCGTTTCATATAAGCGACCAGAAATTCTACTGCAGCCTTTACCGGACCATAAGCCCGGTTCTTTAAATATTCCGTATCACCTGAATAGAGATAATGCCACCATAGTCCCTGAACAGACCATGGTGTTTCACAGACTTCCCATCCCCAGGTAGGTACAGGATAAGGATTCATTGTCATATCAACCGGGTATGCACTGTGCGGAAAATATGCACCCGGCAATTCATAATATTCCCTTGCCCATTTTGTACTTACATCCATCAAAAACTCTATCAGGTTAACATAGGGAATATTCTTTTCAAGATGATTACTTGAAAATGTTACCCAGAAAGGCTGCTGAGTATTATAATTCATATGATAATCGCCATGCCAGGCAGTACCTATATTATTATAGCTCCAGTTTGCAAACAGACCCGGAGTTATGGCGCCATCCTTTGTAGCACAATTCAGAAAATAAAGATTATGGTACCATATCTTTTCAAGGAACTGATCACTGAGCCTGACTCCTGATTTTCTCCAGTAATCCTGCCATATCTGTTTATTGCTTTCCTCTGAATCAGTCATATCTTCCGGTTGTGGAGGTTTTGTCAGCGGCGGATCCATATTAATATCACCGTTAAGACCTTCAGCCAGAGTGATACAACTATAGAACATATCTTTATTCATCAGTCCGGCCTCCAGAGACGACATGCCCGCGTCATTACCATTCCAGTCAATCCTTGTGGTCTTCCTGAGAGGGCCGTTCACTGACAATAATAATCTGAAAGCTTTATCTTTCGGATGCCCTTTTGCCGGATCATACTTATCCGGCTCTTCATAAGGTAGTATCTGCCGGAAAGAAAGGACACCTCCTGTCAGATTTTCTTCAATCTCCGCTTTTGGGAATTCTGACGGGGTTGAAGGATCTATGAGCACTCTGATCCTGTCAAAGATATTACTGCACAAATTTCCTTCACTATCAATAAGTCGCATCCAGAGCTTATCTTCCTTCATATCCGTAAAAACCTGTAGTCTGATTTCCCTCTTATCCCTGGTCTTAAGAAAGATCTCACACAATCCGACTGATATATCAAGACGGTGTCCTGTCATTTCCACGTTCCGGCGATCGAAACCCAGCAATACAGATCCGCAGGGAAATGGACGGGGATATGGCTTACGGTAATTTTCCTGTGTCATCAGGCTATATTCACGATACCATGGATCATCAGTCAACAGCTTCAATGTATCCGGAATAGCTTTAACCCTGTTGAACACTTCTTTAAAGGTCCCGATCTTCTCCCTGTTGTTTTCAGCAATACGTATATCCCATATATTATTATGGCCAAAATAGAATACAATTGCATCAGGGCGTGTAGTCACAACAACTCCCATACCTCCGTTTCCCAGCAAAGCTCCTTCAAAGAAACCTATGGCCGGTTTGTTCGCGGTAATCGGATGAAGTTTTGCCCGTACAAAAGGATCAAAAGACTCCTCAGCTACTGAAATATTAGTACAACAGATCAGTAAAACCAGAACTAATAATCCTGCAGAAGTGTATTTTTTCATGGTATTGGCTATTTTAATTTACTTAATATAGTTTCCGGGATCATTTGCTGCCGCATGTGGCTGAAGTGTTCCTCTATCCTGCTGTTCTCCGTTAACTCCCACAGAGATGAATCCAGTTTTCTCAATGCCAGCACAGCGGTTATCCAGCTCTGGGACCATCCGGTTTCAATTGACCATGCACCCCAGCCTGCATCTCCATTTGATGCCCAGTATTCCCATCGTCGGAAATCGAATGCACGGAACCATCCTCCCTCCAGTTCCGAATGTTTTTCACTTCTGATCTGTATCCGGCAAAGAAATTCAGACAATTTGTCCTCTGCATCCCTGAAATATTTATCTCCTGTTGCTGCAGCTGCCTCGTGTAATCCGAGAAATGCAAAATTTACTGTATAAAGAAGATCGCTTGCCTTATCAGAGTTGGTCTGTATCAGGGGAGTTTCGGAAGTACCATATGCTTCATTGGATGAAGGAGGTGGAAAACCTCCCTTTCCGGCTTCCCCTGTCTCTTCAGAGATCGCGCCGCAAATATCCTGTCTTGCAAGAAGGTCGTCTGCCATCTTCTTTAACCATCCCCTGTGTTCAGGAGTATCTTCAACCCTTACCAGCCATGCGAGTGGTATCAGCATTTTGGCTCTCTCCTGCTGTATCCCGTTAGTCCATTTCCATTGTCCGGGATAAGCTTTCATGGTCATTTCTATGGCTGTTTTTGCGCGTTTCAGGAAAAGGTCAAATCCTGTCTGATTATAAGCCCAGAGATAACAGGCCCACATATTGGCTTGGTAATGTGGCGAGTATGAAATAGTCGGAGCAGTAAAAAAATGTTCCCAGCCGGCTTTCATCAAAGGTCCCTGATCAAGGCGGTCAGGCTGAAAACCATATATTCCGCTTATACGTAAATTACCCAAAAGAATATTCATTAACCTTTTATCGTAGCGGTCACTTTTCTGAGCTGCTGCAGCCATCATCATTCCCATAATGACCCTTGCATTATCATCACCGTAATAAACGGTATAACCATCCATTGAGCCCGCACCGCAATATTCAGGTATATCATTCCATCCCGACAGTCCGTATGCAGGATGGCCGGGATCGGCACGATCTCCAAGAGATATCATTGATTTGAAAAAGAGCCAGTCACCGATATTAGCTGCAGTTTTTATATATTTCTGATCATTGAGAGTCAGTCCGGCAAGGCCCATAGCTCCTGCAACCTCACCATTGCAATCACCTCTGTTCCACCAGCGTACCGCCTGCGATCCGTCAAAAAAGATCTTTGAGTCATACCCTTCCATTATCCCAAGTGTGCCATCTCCGGGAGGATTATCCCGGATGATCTTTGCGGTTCTGTGCCCGAAAGGCCAGTCCTGGGAAAGGTCCGGGTCGGCTGAGGCAGGCACCGGGAGATTGGCCGGACTGTTATATTTTTCCATCATGGATTGATGGAGTATCATTCCGGAATTGAAATACCATTCAATACCCTTGCGGAGTGCATTTGATTCCGCATCAGGAGGAAGGATTTCATCTTTTGCAAAGGCCGGATGAACAAGGGGATCCCATTTCAGGTCAGGTAATTTCTTACCAGGGTCCAGCCGGCTAAAAATATGTTTCCATATTGCCTGCCAGCAATCGTAAGGTGCATATCTGGCTGTCAGGAACTGGCTCAGTTTGGTTGTAGAAACCAGCAAAGATCCTTTTTCGTGATAACCGGGAACTTCGAACAATACCGGGTAGGTCTTTTCCGGTAATCCGTATACGGCACTGTCAAAGCCCGCTACCCGGGCAATCACAATATCCGGATCATCGGCTCTTACCGGAATAAAATGACAATCATGAATTGCAAGTATCCTGAACTTCTCGATTTCCGGAGCAAAAGCATCTGAGGAAATCACTGCCCTTTCCCAATGTGTCCCTCTCGGCTGACCAGGCTCAATTCCCGGTAAAAAAGAGGGATATTCAACGTATAATCTCAATTTTTTACCAGCAGCTTTTTCGAAAAACTGAAGATCCGTATCTGTAGTCTTATCAGGATAATTGTCTGCCAGTATCAAAAGCACCGAACCTTCAGCAGAATTATTTATCGCTTCTTCCGGGGAATCATGACGAACACACTCAATCCTGTTCTCAACCAGTGTTTTGTAGAGATCATTATCATCACTGCAGCAGAGGTTAATATCATTCCTGGAAGAACAGGCGGCCATAAACAGGCTCCACAGACTGATAAGCATAAATTCATACCAATGTTTATTCATAAATACTGACCCCGATCCGTGACTAAACCTGTTGCATTTCATATTCATAAAAATACAGACGATATTATTTAAGTTGAAAAACAAAATCCCCCATGAGATGATCTCCGGCATTAAATTCCGGACGGGGTCCCGTAAAGAAGCCGCATGAGCCCGGTCCGTTCATCCCGGCAATCAGGAAGCGGATATTTTCACCATCCACCCAGGCTCTGGCACTTTGTGTTCCATCTGATCTCACTGTCCCTTCCCGGTTTTTATTATTGGTCAGTGAGGCCCGGATTATATTGCCTTTCGTACTTCTGAAATCATTCGTACCAAGCTTGTTGGCATTGTCCTTCCATGAACCTGACTGAACCACGCGAGGTTCTTCGACATATTCCAGATCACGCTGACTGGCACTGGCACTTCCTTCGATCCTGCTGATATCATTACCGGGATAGGATGTCCATAATCCTTTTCTTTCCCAATTCAATTTGTCAAATGATCGTGGAAAAGTGAAAAGGATCCCAAACTGCCGGAGCCTGTCCTTACCTTTGAAATCAGCTAATGCAACATAATCATAGCTGACCTGCATGGTTCCTGAAGAGGTGAAGACATATGCCTGTTTACCCCCGATGATGTTTTCCACAATACCTGTAACATTCACATGAACAGACCCGTCAGATTCCACAAGTGCATTTATTTTCAATGGTTTATAGTTAGTAACAGGTCCGTACTCAAGAGGCCTGATATCCTGTGTATATCCGTTGTTTGCTATATTCGGAGCTCCCCCGTCATCATTATTGAAATACACAAGCATAAACTCTCCGCCTCTTGTGATAATCTCATCTCCGTCTGAATTACAGGATAATGTCCCTTTTTGCTTGTCAAACCTGAAAATGTTTGGTCCTGATTCAATAATATAATTCCCGGCATCTTCCTTTAATGAGAGTTTTACTGTAGCAGCAGGTCCTTCAGGAGTTGCAGTAATTCCTGCCGTTATTATTTCTTCATGGCAGATGAATCCGCGGGGATCAGAAAAGCTGATTAGAATTTTTTCTCCCCGGCAGTTATCAGGAAGATCCAAAATCAATGATCCTTTGGTCAGAGGGGCAATATCAGCACTTACACTAAATATTTCGTTTCCTGCTTTAACTACTGTTTTGAGTTCTTTAAGGTTTGTGAAATTATATCTGTTCTCAATATTGAGGATCAGCTTATTGTCTGAGATCTTGATCTTTTCCGGACTTAAAATTTTTACTGGTGTATATGAATTTTTCATTCCTGTATATTCAGGTTTTTCCCTGCGCCATCCGTCGACCGGACCCCAGGGGCCGTATCCGCATATTTTGGATTCCGAGATGTGGAATATATCATCGATACCTGACCAAATCGCTCCCCCGAGACATGCCGGATAGAGATAGACCGAATCCACCATCTGGTTCAGTGTATTTGCATATACATCTGATCTTACTCCCGGGTCGGTTTCAAGTTCTCTCCGGGCATAGCATTGAACGTGCATATATTCGCCAAAGAGAGTGGGGCGGTTTTTCTCTTTTTCACATTCACGGGGACCATTAAATCCGGGATAGTGGTAATTTGCTATGTCAGCCTTGCTTGTGGCATTATTGTAGGCGCCCCAGCACTGATCATGAAAAGCAGTCGGACGTAAGGGATCAAGTTTTTTAACTTCTTCCAGTACGCGTTCCCACAGGGGACTCCAGCGGCTTTCGTTCCCGAGCGACCAGATTATTATACAGGGATGATTCCGGCCTGCAAGCACATTATCCTGGTTGGCACGTACCATGTGAGGCAGATACTGAGTATCAAGATAATTCCATGTCTGCCAGACAGGACTTGCTCCATGCTGGATCCAGCAGAGTGATGCCTCGCTTTCAACGAACATTCCCAGTTCATCGCATGCCTGTAAAAATTCCTCGGAAGGAGGGTAATGTGAAGTGCGGATATAATTGCAGTTAGCTGCACGGAAGAGTTCAACATCACGTCTGCAAAGTTCCGGGGTCAGACTGCGGCCACGAAGTGGATGTACCTCGTGACGATTTACACCCCTAAGTTTTACCGGCCGGTCATTAACAAACATTTGATTGTCACGGAGTTCAATCTCCCTGAAACCTGCTTTATGGATATTGGTCTGTACAATTTTCCCGTCAATAACCAGTGAAACAATCAGCTGGTAAAGATAAGGATGCTCAGGATCCCATTTTTTTGGAGAAGGTACATCTGATAAACCTCTCACTTCACTGACTGATCCGCTTACAGGGACATGAAATGTATATCTTTCAGGTTTCACAGGTTTTCCGTCAGCATCCCTGATATCCAACACGAGGTATATCTCTGACCTTTTACCGGCCTTGCGGTTGAATATGACCCTGGCAGTAAAATCAAGTATTGCATCACGGTATTGTTTATCGAATTTCACATCCCATGAAAAATCAGAGAGATTGATCTGAGGTAATGTATAAAGAGTGACTTTACGTAAAATCCCCCCTACCGGATGTGCTGCATATTGTGAAGTACAGGCCAGAAGATCCGAGACCGTTTCACATTGCACTTCAACCTCCAGAATATTCTCACCCGGTATTACCGCATCGGTTATATCAAATTCAAAAGGAGCGAAACTGCCTTCATGAGAACCTATTGTCTTTCCATTGATCCTGACCAGTCCATATGAACTGACTCCGTCAAAACGGATCCTGACTCTGTTATTTTTCCAGTCAGAAGGAAGTGTAAAGGTTTTCCGGTAAGTAGCTGATCTTCCCTTTTCAACTTTTAAGCCCTGCATTTCCCACTCTCCCGGAACTTCAATGTTTACTGCGCTTCCCGGATCTTTATCTCCGGGATTGAATTCCCATGTTCCGTTCAGGGAAATACTTGCTTTTTCAACACCGGGAACCATTGAGGGAACTGGCGATAAAACCGGTACTTCGAAATTCATTCCCTTAATGATCCGTCTTAAAGAATCCGGATCCTGTCCACCGGCAACTAATGATCCCAGTAACAGAAAGGTAAAAGAGTTAATAATAAATTTCATCTGAATAACAGGTTAGATTATTTCAACCGGATATTGAAAAAGTCCATCAGGCTCGGAAGGTCTATTTCGTGTGCTCCCTGATGCGCTATAAGAATGGCATTCCCGGGTCGTTTAAAATCTTTATAAATAAGCTCTATCTCCGCCAGTGCTTTTCTTGCAAGCGGAACTGTAAAATCATTCTCAGGTTCCTTAAGTCCGTTCTGGCAAAGCAATGGCCGTGGAGCTATCAGGGAATATATATCAGCCCAGTCAGCCAGCTCTCTTAATCCCGGGAATTTCCAGCACATACAGTGGTTCTGTTCCATCTGGTCCATGGTCGTCAGGAAACCTGAGCTGAGAGTTGCGTTGATACGTTGGTCCATTGCACCCAGCCACATCGCCATTTCACCTCCCAATGATAACCCCGCACATCCTATCCGCTTTTTATCGACTTCCTTCAATGATTCAAGATAGTCCACACACCTGATCAGATCCCACAGTCGTTCTCCCATAAGCGTCCGTCCCTCTTCATATACTACATGCTGGCTAACGGTTGTTGCAATGGTGATATAATTGCCGGCAGCAAGTTCTGATGCAAAACCCTTGTAAATGGACTTCTCATCATATACAATTCTCAAAGTGCCCCCATGTCCGTGGATACATACCACGGCAGGACAATGACCTTTGACATATGCGGGAATTGTAAGTATGATTCTGATACGGCGGTCTTTTGTAGAATTGATTTCTATTTCCTTTAAAAGATATTTATCCTCTTTTTCAACCAGAATTTCTTTTGCATCAAATGGAATATTCTTCCTTCCGGGCAGAATATCATCAATTTTTAGCAGGACGGTAAATTGAGTACGGAGTTGATCCTGCCATTTTACAGCTTCCTTTTTCTGACGGCTGGTATACTTCATCTCACGGATCGGATTATCCAATCCGTAAATGGTATTTAATGATCCTGTAAATACAGCAACTGTGAGTAAAAACTCTCTTATACGCTTAAATTTGACCAATTTCATATTTCCTTGTCGGTATTAAATCAGAACTACTTAACCTGGAAATCTCTCAAAATAAGATAACAATCCAAGATAGGAAAAATCCAATAATCCTTACATAATATTCCCAAAATACCTTAAAAAATTTCCATTATCCGACAAAAAGATATATTTCTTATATTTATAAAAAATCAATTATCCCTAAAATTGTATAATAAATCCTCTTATCCCTAAACAATGAAGAAAAAAGCTATTTATTACCCTATTATAATCCTGATCGTATTCGCACTCATTTCATGCAAGAAAAAAGGAGAAACAGAATATGGGACAAAATACATAGTTATCAATGATGCATTTACAGGGACCAATACAGGTTTGTATAATAACCGCCCGCTTTATGTAAACAATTCAAATGCATTTATTCTTACAGGTGATCAGCCTGTAGCCAGGCTAGCGAAGGAGCAGTATTTGTATGGCACTTTTTTAATTGGCTTTATTCGTGATGGAAAAGGTAAATGGTTGAATCAGTTCGATCAGATAAGATCTGAATACAGGCCCGGACGGATGTTGTGGAGGCTCTCCGATTCTTCATACAATGATCTGATAATAATTCTGGAAGTATTGCCAATGGCAAATACGACTGGGATGGCCATAAATGCCAGGACTGAAGGTGCGAGGGATGGAGACAGACTAATATGGGCATATGGCGGGGCTCAGTGGAAGCCCGGACAAAATCTTGCCTGGAGATGGGATGTCACCAGAAATGCTGCATTGCTAAAATGGGATTTTACTCCCGGGGAATGCAGAAACAATCAAATTGAGATTGACGGAAATATAAGTTTTATTACTGTTCCGGACAGCACGTCTGAAGATGATAATCTGTTCCGGGTGGCAATAAAATGTAATTCAGGTTCACTTCCAACAGATGGAGAAGCTTCATTATGGGATGACCCGGTTGCATTCAGTGATTCGGGGGCTGATGCTTTGCCCGTTTTAAAAGGAACAATAGCTCCTGATGACGAACAAACCATCTATTGGGCTTTTCAAGCTTTTAATAAAGGAACTGCAATGGATTTATCAAAGATGAATGATCCGGAAATTGCATTCGCAGAGGGTGTAAAGCGTACAGAGTCCTTTGAGAAGAGACTTAAAATAAACACCCCTGATCCTTACCTTAATGCAGCTGCCAGGGCATCTGTTGCTGCCATTGACGGGACATGGTACCCTCCGGTTTTTGTTCATGGGGCAATGGCATGGAGTGTCCGCTTTCCCGGCTGGAGAACCATTTTCGGAGGGACAATGTACGGATGGCATGACAGGGTTTTGGACGAAGCCAGATTCTATATCGATTCCCAGGTAACTGAATCGGATAAGAAAGAAGCCAGGGCCGATCCCAAAACCCTTCTGACCGAACAGCATCCTGATTCGAGATTTTACGGCACCGGTCACATCAGCAGAGATCAGGCTTTTTATGACATGCAGAGCCAGTTCTTTGACCAGATAGTTGAAGAATACAGATGGACAAACAACCCGGAACTTGTGAAATTTTTCCGGAATGCTCTCGAATTACATCTGCTATGGATGCGCGAATGCTTTGATCCCGACGGGGATGGTGTTTATGAGAGTTATATAAACGTCTGGCCGACAGATTCTCAATGGTATAACGGAGGAGGAACAGCCGAAGAAACATCTTATGCTTACCGTGGACATCTGGCTGCAAGAGATATGGCACGTAATGAAGGAGATAAAGATACTGAAGAATTTCATACTAAAATGCTTGAAAAAATCAGGAAGGGATTTTTTGAAAAACTATGGATCAAAAGCAAAGGACATTCAGGTTCATACCTGGAACAGGGCGGAAATGAGCGGTTACATGAAAATCCATGGCTTTACAGTATTTTTCTGCCGGTGGATGCCGGTTTAACCTCACATATGCAGTCAATTGAATCGGTTTACTATTCTGAATGGGCGCTTGAAAATGATACTATGCCTTCCGGCGGAAGAAAAGTGTGGACTTCAAACTGGGTACCTCACGTCTGGTCAATACGCGAATTATGGCCGGGAGACAATTATCATCTTGCATTCAGCTATTATAAGGCAGGCCTTCCTGAAGATGCCTGGGAAATATTCCGCGGATCATTTATGTACAGTGCATTTGATTACGGCATACCCGGGAACCTGGGGGATGTGCGCGGAGGCATCGATTTCGGGGATTGTATCCATCCCTTCAGCCGTACCCTTGTTTCCGGACTTTTTGGATATAATCCCGATTATCCCAATAACAAAGTGACTATATGCCCACAGTTTCCTGCCTCATGGGATCATGCATCAATTGAGCTTCCGGATGTCCGGATTGCTTTCAGTTCCGGTAAAAACAAAATAATATACCGGATCGGGCTGACCCGTAGTGAAAATGCAGAACTGTTGCTACCGGTCCGATGTAAGGAAATTAAGGAGGTCATGGTCAATGGCACAAAAACGGATTATGACGTTCTGCATGCTGCCGGACAGAGTATTGTCAGGATAAAGCTGTCTGATTTGACCACAGCAGAGGTCATCATCAGAACAGGAAGATCCTTGCAATATTATAAGCCTGTAACCATCGAAGGAGTTATCGGAGAGAACATCAGGATCATTGCGGAGAACGCACAAATAACTGAATTCGAAGATCCTCAGGATGTGCTTGAAAATGAAAAGATAGAGAACGGTATACTCTCTGCCAGGCTTACGTCTAATAAAGGTTATCATACAGTCCTTACCAGATCAATGGCCGGGAATGCTCCGCAATTACGGATTTTCAGAATAAAAGTCAATGATCCTGAAGGTGATGCACGAATTTCAGAAAAGCTTCTGAAAGAAGTCCCTGAAAAAGTATTGTGGGAACCAATTGATATAAATCCTCAATTAAATGCCGATGTAAGAACTGTATATCAGCAGAAATATCTCTCACCGCGTCCGAATACCGTTTCGTGTCGCCTGGGAAGTGACGGCTATTCTCCATGGACCTTCTGGCACTGGAAGAGTCCGCTTCCTGTGATCAGAACCGAAAAGGTTGCAGATATGCTGGATGGCAATAATCGTCTGATCACACCGCAGGGAGTCCCTTTTACATGGAACTCAGAATCTGAAAATATTGCGTTTACCTCGATGTGGGACAATTATCCTGCAAAGATTGACTTCCCGGTGAATAAAACAGGTGATGCAGTATATTTCCTTGTCTGCGGATCGACCAATGTTATGCAATGTCAGATAGCCAATGCGGTAATTCGTTTGAATTATGCTGACGGAAAGAAAGATTCGCTTGAACTTGTTCCACCGGTCAATTACTGGAATCTGAGCATTATTTCTTCTACAGCAACATCTCCGGAACAGGATAATCGTGCTGATTATACTTCTGAAGAGGACAGGTTCTGTTTGCCGGCAGTTCTTCCCGAAAGAGTTCAGCTTGGTGAGAATTGCCGGGCTATGCTGCTGAATATCAGACTCAGAAATGGTGCTGAACTAAAAAGTATAACACTTGAAACCCTGTCACAGGAAGTCGTTGTGGGTTTAATGGGAATTACATTAGTTAATATACCTTAATCTGAAGGAATAATAATATAAAATATTTATTTCAAATTAACCTGGAGAACTTATGTTGCATGATCCCGGGAGCTATGCTCCGCCAGTTATTCTGGAAGAAATAAATCTGACCGAATCAGAAAAGACCATATTGCGCAGACTGGGGCAGGAATTTGCAGGAATTGCCGCATTGCCTGTTCACAAAGAAAAGGCCCGTTTATGGACCAGACTGAACGATCTCAAATCGGAACGTCCCATGGTATGGATCAATGAAATACCCTGGCACGAAATGAATGTCAATGATGAGCTGACTATCCGGACTACCAATCCATGGGCCCGGGAATTTGAACAGAAACTGAGAAGGGAGATCTACCAGTGGAAACATATGCCCGGAGATATGATCTTTAATGATTATATCGAATGTCCACTGGCAATTCACAGTACCGACTTTGGCATTGTCGAAAATGTTGATATCGTCAGGACAGATGAGAAAAGTGATATCTATTCAAGGCATTTCAATGTGCAGATAAAGGAGCCTGAAGATATTGAGAAAATTAAAATGCCCCGGATCACACATTATGAAAAGACAACAGAAGTGGTGTTTGATACTATGAATGAACTCTTTAAAGATATCATCCCTGTTAAAAAAGTTGGTCAGACTCATATATGGTTCACACCCTGGGACTATCTGATCCGGTGGTGGGGTGTGGAAGAAGCAATGGTCGATCTGATAATGAGACCTGATATGGTAAATGCTGCAGTGGAAAGAATGACGGACGCCTGGATCAGCGAATTGGATCAGTTTGTTGAACAGAACCTGTTATCACTTGACAACAATAACACCCGTATCGGTTCGGGAGGGTATGGATATACGAGCGAACTTCCAGGGAAGGAGTATGATCCGGCACGGATAAAACCTCATAATATGTGGGGATGCTCCAATGCCCAGATACTGGTTCAGGTTTCTTCGGATATGCACTGGGAATTTGCCCTTAAGCATGAAATGAGATGGCTCGAAAAATGGGGACTGACATATTACGGATGTTGTGAACCGCTGGATACGAAACTGGATATCATGAGAAAAATACCCAACCTGAGAAAGATTTCAGTCAGCCCGTGGGCAGATCTGGATACGATGATCAAGGAGGTCAGCGACAGATACGTATTCAGCATTAAACCAAGTCCTGCAATATTTGCCGGGGGAAGCTGGGACCCGGTAAGTGCAAGGACCAGCCTGGAAAATATAATCAGAAAAACCAGAGGTATTTCCCATGTGGAACTTATAATGAAAGACATCTCCACAGTAGGATATCATCCCGAAAATCTATGGGAATGGGAAAAAATTGCAATGGATGTGGTTGAAAAGACCAGTAATTAATCCCTATTGCTTTTCAGATTACTTTAAGGTTCAGCAGCTATCTGATATTAAAAGTTAATTATTTCCTTGCCTCCGGGTACAAAGTACAGCTCCTGTTTTTCACCGGCATAAATTACTGAGCATTTCCCTCCTTTTTTTGAATAAACTGATGCTTTCTGAAGTTTTTGATTCTCCCATTTCATATCCACCACAAATCCTCCTCTTGCGCAAAGACCCATTACTTCGCCGCTTTTCCACTCAGGGGGGATTGCCGGGAGCAATCTTATAATGCCATTATGTGACTGGATAAGCATTTCGGCAATTCCTGAAGTCCCTCCGAAATTCCCGTCGATCTGGAAGGGCGGATGTGTATCAAAAAGATTGCTCAGGGTTGATTTCCGCAGCAGACCCATCAGATTCTCATAAGCTTTCTCACCATCCTGAAGACGTGCAAACAGATTAACGATCCATGCTCTGCTCCATCCTGTATGTCCTCCGCCGAATGAAAGCCTTCTTTCAATTGTTGCTCTTGCAGCTTCAAACAGTCCGGGTGTCTCCGGGGTGAACTGAGCCATCGGATAGAGACCAAGCAGATGTGACATATGACGATGCCCCGGTTCAGGTTCCTCATAATCTTTTATCCATTCCTGAATGACTCCTTTTGAATTTATCTGAATTGGCGGAAGACGCTTTTTTGCAGCAATCAGCTGAGAAACGAATTCCTGGTCCTTCCCGAGTATTCCGGCAGCCTCTATACAATAATCGAAAAGAGCATTAACCAGTTCTATATCGGTTGTGGCGGCGTATGTAAGAGCTGAAACTTCTCCTGTTTGCGGTACCCTGAAATTATTTTCAGGGGAATGTGAAGGATTGGTAACAAGGTATCCCTCCGGTGATTCAATCAGAAAGTCCAGGACAAATTCAGCAGAGCTTTTCATTAATGGATAGGCTCTGGATTCAAGAAAAGCTGTATCTGCGGTAAATAAAAACCGTTCATAAACCGGGAATGTCATCCATGGTCCGTCCATAGGTGTTATTCCCCATACTCCGTCTGCTACTCCTGTCCGTCCGAAAGGATCAGTAAGATGATGCAGTGTCCAGCCGTCAGCACCATACATCTCTTTAGCGGTTACGGTGCCCGGAACGGTTAATTTTTCCATGAATCCGGTGAGTATTTCTGATGTCTCCGGCAGGTTACAGACCTCGGCAGGCCAGTAGTTCATCTGAAGGTTAATATTCGTGTGAAAGTCAGAATTCCATGGTGCATCATACTGGTCGTTCCAGATTCCCTGCAGATTGGCAGGTAATACGCCGGGATCCCTTGAGGAGCCCATCAGCAGATAACGTCCATACTGAAAATATAATGGTATCAGCCAGTCATCACTACCTCCTTCCTTTACCCTGTTTAACCGTTCATCAGTGGGTATTCCCATATTGGGATCTTCCCCCAGAGAGAATTTCACCCTGTCAAACATCTCCCGGTGATCCTGTTCATGTATCTTCTTCAATTCTTTGAGATTATAACCGGATGCATTTGTAATTTTATCCATACAGATCCTGAACGGATCTTTTGCAGTGTCAAAATCAAGCTTATCTAAATTATAATCAGTCGCACCTGTAAGTACGATGACTACTTTTTTTACTGATCTGACACGAAAACCTGCTGATGTATCAGATGTCACGGGTAACGATCCTTTGCTGCCTTCAAGAAGTTTCATTGCAGCAGAATATCGCAAATGTTCTCCTCCCGGTCCTTTCAACGGGGAATCAAAATCTATTATCTGACCGTTAAAAAAAGCTACACCACCTTCATTTCCATATTCATTCCTGTAATGGGTAAATACAGGTCTTTTCCTTCCTCTTCTGTCCAGTGGCAGATTTATGGTATCGCGCTCCCTGGATAGGTTTATATCACATTCAAAGGCTTTATCTGAATTAATGGCCACAACCATGATATCATGAGGCGCAGAAACAAATACTTCCTGAATGATCTTATTACCATCGATCGTATATTCAGTTTTAGCAATACCTGTATTCAGGATAAGCGACCTTCTGTAAAATTCCGGATCCTTACCCGTATTGAATTTAATATAAAGATTGCCAAGTGGCTGATATGACCTGACCTGCGGAGGTGTACCCAGCAAGTACTTATTTGATAATTCCAGAGCTTTCTTAAACTGATCTTTGAAGATTGCCTCCTGTATTTCGGGCAGTTTATTTAATGCCTCAGGATTATTGTTATTGATCTTTGATCCCGCCCACACACTCTCCTCGTTCAACTGTATCAGTTCATGATTATAGTCACCATAAACCATTCCGCCGAGCCTTCCATTTCCCACCGGCAATGCTTCCACCCATAATGATGCAGGTTTTTTATACCAGAGTTCCAGATCGTCAGTGCTGGTCCCGGATTGATTTTTACAACCCGAAGAAAATAATAATACACATAATGTAAGCGGGATAAGAAAATAACTTTTCATATTTCAGACTATTTAATTTTGTTGTGGCTGCAGGTTCACAAGGTTAAATTAAGTGATGCATTTTTGGAATTCCAAATTTAAGTTCATATAATTACATTACCGAAAAATAATAACAATTAATGGAAGTTAATCCTTTTTCAGGTCTTTTACTGATCTCGCTCGGATCTCTGTCCGCAGCAAGTTTCTATGTTCCTTTTGCAAAGGTAAAGAACATGGCCTGGGAAGTTTACTGGCTGATTGGTGGATTTTTCTCCTGGATAGCGGTACCGATAATTGCTACACTGATCACTGTTCCCGGCCTGTCAGCTTTGTATGGAAGCATGCCTGCCAAAGCATTTCTATGGCCCTTTATTTTTGGAGTCCTTTATGGTTTTGGCGGACTTACTTTCGGTTTGTCGATGCGTTACCTGGGTCTTTCACTTGGATATGCAATAACTCTGGGAATTATTGCTGTTTTCGGTACTCTGATCCCGGCAATTGTTAATGGAAAGATAGTTGAAATGATAGGATCGACCGGGGGACTTATTACCCTGACCGGAATCGCAGTTACAGTGATTGGCATTACTCTTACCGGAAGAGCAGGTATATTGAAGGACAAACTGTTGCCTGATGAAAAGAAAACCGAAAGTATAAAGGAGTTTGACCTGAAAAAAGGACTGCTTGTGGCATTGTTCTCAGGAGTTTTGAGCGCTTGTTTTGCATTTGGCATAGAAGCGGGAAGACCTATTTCAGAAAAAGCTGTGAGTATGGGAGTCAACCCGCTATGGAGGCAGGGACCTGTTTATATAGTAATTCTGCTGGGAACATTCCTCACAAATACAGTCTGGTGTATGATCCTTTCATTCAGGAATAAAACATTGAAAGACTATATTAAGTCATCTCCTCATGTTCTGATCAGAAATTATCTCTTTTCTGCCCTTGCAGGTTCGTTATGGTATTTTCAGTTTTTCCTATACGGAATGGGAGAAAGCAAAATGGGAAGGTTCAGTTTTGCTTCATGGAGCATACTTATGGCATTAAGTATAGTTTTCAGTACATTGTGGGGAATATACAGGAAGGAATGGAAAGGCTCAGGAAATAAAGTAACAACTATTCTTGTTATCGGACTGGCGGTACTTATTATTTCAACTTTTATAATCGGAATGGCCGGATTATTCTGAAAATAATCTTATTAATATACTCAGGTCAGTAACAGGAGAAACTCCTGATCATGGGCGTTCCTTCGGATCGGGTAATTTCCAGCCTGACAGCCGAGAACATGCCGTGCCTGACAGTTTCAATTCTTTTATGGCCAACACATGATCCCTTGCCCAGAGATATCCAGTTACCATCTGAAAGACCTGAAAGAATGTATTCACGGATCCTCTCCCCTTTTGAGATATCTTCCATAATCACTATGTAAGAAACAGATTGAGGAGATTTAAATTTCACAACGAATTCATTGCCCCGGCCTTCGGTTGTCCCCAGGGGATCAGAAAAATTCTTTTTTATCATTTCCCCGAATTCACTCAATCTTCTTACATCTGCATCCGGAACAAGCCCCCTGTCATCAATAACGATCCCGAGCAACATATTGGTGTTCCTTCCGACACTTTTACAATATTTATCGAGCAGCTCATCGAGTGAACGCATCTGATCATCCTGATCACGATGCCAGAACCAGCCACCCTGAAATGAAGAATTCAACCGTAAAGGGAAATCTGACTCTCCCGGACACCAGAACAATCCTTCCGGATTTCCATTCCGCCCTTTTATCTCTATCACGCCTGAAGCGGATGTAGTCGAATCAGCTCTCGACCAGCAGGGATACGGAGCAACACCTTCTTCATTGCCTACCCAACGTATATTGTTTTCAAATCCAAAAGGACCCTGGAATGCAATTGCTTCCGGCTGGTGTTTCCTGAGCAGACCAAGGACATCAAAGCCACCTTTCTCCGGAGGTAATACACCACCATCGAACCAGACTTCAAACAGATCTCCATAACCCGACCATAATTCAGTAAGCTGCATCTCAACAATTCCGTTATACCTTTTCTGTTCTGCAGGATCTCCGGATACAACCTTTCCCGGATTATCGACTTTCAGATAGCCGTTTGCTGTTGTACTTGCATAAATCCCTGGCTTTATTCCGTATTTTTTACAGGACATAACAAAATCCTTCACAATATCCCCCTGTCCGTCCCTCCAGGGTGTGTTCCTTACACTGTAGGAATGTGCTTTCGTAGGCCACAGACTGAATCCGCTGCAATGCTTGGCTACAAGTACTGCATAGGTGGCACCTGCTGCTTTGGCTGCTTCAATCCATTGGTCTGTATCAAGCTCCTCTGGATTAAATATTGACAGATCAGGATGATAATTCCAGTCTTTACGGAAATTATATTCCGGCTCAAAAACCGGCATATCAAAGTGAATCAATACTCCTATCTCTGAATCAGCCCAGGCTATGTGGGCTTTCGTCGGAAATACCCTCTGATCATCCGGCTCTCCGCAATATGTCAGAAGCATCAGGATCAAAAGAAAGATCAATTTTGTATTTTTCATCGCACAAATTAAGTTAACAGATAAACGGTTCTGATTCATAACACACAATAATAAATGTAATAAATTCCTTGAATTTTTTAGGATCAGTTGGATAAAATGTATACAACATGAATTCAAATTAATAACTTTAGAAAATACATCACAGGATTAAATCAATTCAATAAAAAATTATGTAAATGAAAAAGCCGGTTTTAATTATATCAACATTTTGCTTCATTTTTTATATGCAGGTCAACGGAAAGGAACCGAAGGCATATGAACTACAGATTGAAGCGCCAATAACCAGGTGGGATGAAGCCATACCCCTTGGCAATGGGCTTACCGGCTGTCTTGTCTGGGGAGAAAAGAATCATCTTCGCTTTTCATTCGACAGGGGTGATCTTTGGGATAACAGAATACCCGGTGAGATAAAAGAACCGGGCTTTACCTGGGCAAATATTCAGAAGCTGGTGAAAGAAAAAAACACCGCAGAAATATCCAGGCTTACAGATAAACCTTATAGTTATCCTTATCCCACAAAACTTCCGGGAGTACGCCTTGAACTTGAGATGTATCCTGAATTCTCCGCAAAATCCTTCAGCCTCGATATATCAAAAGCAATATGTACTGTTGAACCAGCTTCGGGAAAATTATTGACTGTTTTTACCAGTGCTGTCAAACCTGTTACTATTATCAGATGTCCGGAATATGTGAATGCCGTTTTAAAAGTCCCCACCTCCGTAAGCAAATTAGGTTATCCGGAACCGGAAACAGGAAAAGAAGGAGACAATCTCTGGTGGAAGCAGAAAACGGTTGAAGAACTTGAATACGGAGCATATATGGCAGTGAAAAAAATCAAAGGGGAATGTTTCATTGCAGTTTCTTTCACTTCCAATGAAGATGCCGCTGATTATATTAACCTAGCGAAAAACCAGGCACAGGAAGCATTGCAGGCCGGATTCGAAAACAGCAGGGCAGAACATGAAAAATGGTGGGACGGATTCCGGGCTGTGTCAGAGATTATTTTGCCGGATCTTACACACCAGCGCTATTATAATCTGATGCAATATTATTATGGATCTGCTTCCCGAAAGGGTTATCCCCCCATACCTCTTCAGGGATTATGGACAGCTGACGAAGGTGGTCTTCCTCCATGGAAAGGTGATTTTCACAACGATATGAATGTTCAGATGACCTACTGGGCTTATTATGCCAGCGGACATTTTGATTGTGGTGAAAGTCTTACAGACTTCCTGTTCAAACTTGCTCCCGTCCACCGCAATTTTGCCAGAGATTTCTTTGGAGTTGAAGGTTTGATGGTCCCTGGGGTAATGGGATTAAAAGGACAAGCCCTTACAGGATGGGTTCAATATTCCCTTTCCCCTACCATGAGTGTCTGGCTGCTTCAGAATCTTCACTGGCACTGGCGCTATACAATGGATAAAAACTGGTTGAAAAATAAATGTTACCCCTATTGCAAGGAGATGGCTGTTGCCATGGAAGCTCTGCTAATTGAAGATGAAAATGGCAAATTGAAGTTACCTCTCTCCAGTTCTCCGGAGATCCATAATAATTCGTTACAGGCATGGCTCACACCAAATTCGAACAACGATCAGGCATTACTTATCTGGATGGCGGATGCTATGGCTGAGATGGCAGCTGAACTGAAAATCAGGTCAGATGTAAAGCACTGGAAAGAATTCCACTCCAGGCTTGAAGAGCTGACTGTGGATGAAAATAAAGTTTTACGTCTTTCCCCTGATGAGTCTCTGAGGGAATCACACCGTCATCATGCTCATCTGATGGCAATATATCCGCTTGGGATCCTTCATATGGAAAATACCCAGCAGGACAGGGATGTGATCATCTCATCACTTGATGATCTGAGAAAGCTGGGAACAAAAGCCTGGGTCGGATTCAGCTTTCCGTGGGCATCATGCATGGAAGCCCGTGCCGGTCGCGCCGATGAAGCATTAAACTACCTCGATATTTATGTTAAAGCCTTTACCTCTCCTAACGGATTCAATCTTAATGGCGATCAGTCGGGAAAAGGATACTCAGCACTAACCTACCGGCCTTTTACACTTGAAGCTAATTTCGGGGCTGCCCAGGCTGTTCATGAAATGCTGCTCCAGAGCTGGGGAGGGAAGATCAGGATATTTCCGGCTGTACCATCTGAATGGAAGGATGTGAATTTCAGAGATCTGAGGTCTGAAGGTGGATTCATCATAAGCGCGGAACGTATGGCAGGGAAAACAATTTCGGTTAAAATTAAAGCCTCAGCCGATCGTGAACTGATACTTAAGGACCCGTTCAACAACATGCCTGTTAAATGGAACCATAATAATATCAGAATGATTGACGGATATTATGTCTGCAAAATGAAAGCAGGGGACGAATTAACAGGTAGTGGCTATTAACCGGGTTTACGAATATTATTATTCGCCGGGCAAAGGCCTTGCAATCCTGGTTAACTTGTCAATTGGAGCTTTAACACCAACAGAGTTAAGGTAACGGCCAAGCTTCTTTGACAGATCCACAGTTATTTCAGGACAGGTTGAGGACAAATCCTTCCTCTCACCAATATCGTCCTGAATATTAAATAATTCAGTCTTTCCATCAAGATACCAGTATATAAGTTTCCAGTCTCCCTCCCGTATCACACTGTAAGGCTCAGAACCATAGTTATGGGGAAAATGCCAGAAAAAATCCCTTTTTTGACTATTGACTCTTTGCCCTTTCAGTTGTGGCACGAAACTTTTTCCGTCGACCACTCCTCCGACCTGCTCATATTTCCTGACTCCGGCAATTTCAAGAATGGTCGGAAAGAAATCTTCAATAATTACCGGATCATTGCATGAGGATCCTTCTTCAACTATCCCCGGCCATTTGACGATTAGTGGATCACGGATGCCTCCCTCATAAGGATCAATTTTGTGTCCCCGCAACGGAAGATTCTGCGGACATTGAGAAGGAGCACCGTTATCAGACATGAAAATGATAACGGTATTTTTTTCAATACCGAGCTCTCTGACTTTTCTCATTATATCTCCGAGAGATTTATCCATACTTTCAATCATCGAAGCAAGGGTGGCTTCGAAGTCACTCAATCCCTGGTCAAGGTATTTCGTGTAGAATCTTTCGTCCTTTTCCCACGGGGCATGAACAGCATAATGTGACATATATATATAGAAGGGAGCACCTTTTTGAACTGTTTTTTCCATCTGATCAATAGCTTCAAGAGTCAAAGCTTCTGTCAGATTTATATCCGTACCATGATATTTTTCCAATCCCGGCACATCCCAGATAGTATCCGGAGGATTGGTCCTCCAGGCTGCACTGAAATTATATTTGCCATAATAGGATCCCGGCCCTCCTGCACAATGTCCTGCAATATTGATATCAAAACCCAGATTCAACGGATCTTCTCCGGGAGTACCTTCTGCTCCCCAGTGAGCCTTACCCGCATGAATTGTTGTATACCCTGCATCCTTAAGGAACATTGGCAGTGTTTTTACATATTTTGTATTTTCAACTCCGGGGAACGGACTGATCCCGTTGACATTCCACGACGGCATTTCCAGAATTTTATGCACCTGGTCAGGTGATATATTTTTCCTCAGGGTCCAGTTTGTGACACCATGGCGGGCTGCATTCATCCCGGTCATCAGGCTGACACGTGTGGGAGATGATAACGGACAGGCATATGCCTGTGTGAATTTCATCCCCTGTGAAGCCAGAATTTCCATATTAGGAGTATGATACCGTTCATTCAGCATGGTTCTCTCTTTCCAGAACGGCACAGAGGTTTCCTGCCAGCCCATATCATCCACAAGAAATAAAATAATATTGGGCCTGTCATCTGATTGGTGATTACACCCTCCAATACAGCTTAATGCTAAAGGTATTAACAGCGAATGCTTTTTCATAAATATTAATACTATTCTTTAAAACTATTATTAATTGCATAAAAAAACTATATTTATCTATTGAACCGGACAAATAACTTCTAATGACACACTATTTTAATATTTGCCTGTTAGCCTGAGCACAAAAGAAGATTTCTCTTTCAATAAATCACCTGAAAGATAAATGCATGATACTTCAAATCTGATCCAATATATGAAAAAACCAGCAATTCTTTTCGGACTACTTTTTAAGAATCAGGTCTGGGACGAACATTCTGATCCTGAAATCATTGAGATAGCACGTAAAACCTTACTCCTAAAATAATCATTAAACAATAAATCACATAACATGAAAACACTACCCGTAATTCTCTTAACATTATTCATGTGCCTGTCGTGCAGGAATTCTCAGGATAATTCACAACAATATGAAGGTAAGTTCTGCTCAGGATCAGGTGACATCAACTATCTGAGGCTCATTGATGAGTCGTTTGCATTTCTGAATCCGAATCCTGTAGTACCTAATCTTTCTATGATCTACCAGCCTGAGTGGAATACATTTGTGGAGGGTGCGGGCTGGGATGCCTGGTGGATACAGAACAGTTACGGATTCTCCTATTCTGCAACTCCGTTTCTTAAGGAACCCTGGTTCTCAATTTTGCAGAATTCCTGGGACCTCTTCTGGAACAACCAGGGTGACGGTAAACGAATGGGCGATCCCAACCATAAAGGAAAACCGACAGATCTGATGGCACTGGTGGCTCCGGACGGCAGCCTGGGTGATGCTGCACGTCCCACACATATCATCTACAAACAGGGAGATGGAAATTTTTCAATACATGACTGGTTCTACGAAGCGACAGCCGCAGGTGTTGTAATGCAGACCGAGATCCTTCTTTCAAGCCGTAATATTAAGGATATTGAATATTATCTCCCGAAAATGGAAAGGGCATGCGATTTTATCGAAAGAGTCCGCGATCCAAAAAACAATCTTTTCCTTGTTGGTCCGGCCTGTAATCTTCTTGCTCCAAGCTATGGAGGTGTATTACAACCCGACGGTACTTTTGGAAAGGGATACCTTGCTGGTGTATCAATCAATTATCTCGCAGCTCTGGACCGTATGGTTGAGCTTTATAAGATGACCGGAGATAACCAAAAACTGGCAGAATATGAACGCAGACAAAAGATCACACGGGAATCACTGCCTCAGTTGCTGACACCAGCCGGATATTTTGTTAAGTCCATAGAACCCGGTGGTATTAAACATGGGGTGCTGGGTCAGGATCAGTATGGATATCTCGAAGGTGTAGCCAATGCAGATGCAGCCGGACTTAGGGTTGTTGACGACAAAACCGCAGAAAGTATATATAAACAGATCGCAGATTTCCCGGAAATAAGGCCTTTTGATTTCCTGCTGACAAATGCCCCCGGACTGGATGATACTTACAGAGGCTGGGGTAAAACCGATCTGGAAAGTATAGATCGGAAGAGCACACGTCTGAACTCCAGTCACCGCTCATTATCT
>CAYQZL010000061.1:17336-24029 GCA_964421975.1 uncultured Rikenellaceae bacterium | reverse complement strand
CCCCCCCTCCCCCCCCTCCTACACTCTTTCCCTACACGACGCTCTTCCGATCTAGATTAGCTTTATAGAATTTCCGCGATGAAAGGGAAACTGAGCCAAGATAGATCCTGTATTTCTGCAGCGAATGGTAAGAATCGGGATGAATATACGGATGCCTGAAAACATTGTTATTTATGTATCTGGCTCCGATAATGAGTCTTGTTGCTTTATCCATGTTCAGAAGAAAGGACCGGGAAAGCCAGTAATCCTGATGATTGAATTTAAGAGGTTCGGGTTCCGGAAGTGTATCAAGGTCCTCTGAGGTGGATGTTTGAAAAATATTTATACCACCGGCATATAAGGTTGAGGAACTTATGAATTGCCTTTCAACTCCGAAACCATAACTTTCTCTCCCGAGAGCATTATAATACTGGAGGTTAAGGTTGATAAATGATTTTGAGATATTATTAATATTATAGCATAATCCGATACCTGGTGAACCTGTTGAATCTGTGTCATACGGGATACTGAGCCTTAATTCATGTCCTATGCCGAAAATATTCTTCTCATAAACTGAAACATTTCCTTTGCTTACAGAATTAAATTGAACAGAGCCTCCCAGAGAATAAACATCCTTTGTAACAATCAATATATCAACATATTTATCAGATTCTTCGGTAATAATTATTCTTGAATCCTCAATATACGGAAGCTGTCTTAATAATCTTTCATTATCGCTGAGTAAAAGAGGGGACAGGGTATCACCTTCTCTGAACAGGAGGTTTTTTCTTATAATGTGTTCAGCCGTATTTATATGGGTTTTATTCAGAAGATTCTCAATCCGGCTGTCTTTACTGATCAGTGGATTATTTATGTCAGTACCGAATACATCAAACCTTTTGATTTCAATTTTTCTGATGATCTTTCCCGAATAACTTATGTAATTACTTATGCTGGAGCCGGATATGTGCTGAGGTGAAGAAGGACGGTTTGAAACGACTATAAAATCATACAGTTTTTTTGTGACCAGGTATTTTGAAGCTTTTACCTTCAGGGAATCAAAAAAAAGCGGATTCCTGTCATTATCTGAAAGAGAGGGGGGAATAAGCTTCCGCGGTATATCTGCCGGCCATCCGATGCCCGAGAAAAGGACAGGATCCCAGATCATATAAATATCCCCTGATCTGGTGCGGGATAGGGTATCGGGTTCGGTATATTTTTGTGAATAGAGATCAGAATTGATGATCAACAGGGTTAAGATGATTAAAGATCCTGCAACTTTCCTGTATTTCAAATCAATTTCCACATCATGGTTAATGAGATTCAGCGACAAGTACGTCGTCGGAATTAAACTGAAATCCCAGCCTTTTACCCGTTATTATCCTTGAGTGCTGGATCTTTGCTTCAACCTGTCCAACAGTCGCAATCTTGACTGTGTCATAAGGCGGGACGAGCAGATCGAATTCAAGGGAATACTGAATTGCCGTAGATATTATCAGCTGAAGAGAATCATTATTTATTTCTTCATTACCGAAATTTGAAAATAACATACCCATCTGCCTCTTTCCTTCTACGAAATACTGATTTTCATGATTGATGAAAATCCTGGCAATAAGGTATCCCAGGTCGTCCAGCCTTGAATATTTGAAAGAATCAAAAAGGAAATTATAAATATTAATAATACCCGAATAAGCATTGAATTTATTTTTCTGAATATAGGGAGTCTTCCATGCAGGATGTTCCCTGTCGAACTGAAAAATATTTGAATGCATGCTGAAAAAAAGAATATCACCGGCTACTTTAAGCTGTGCATCAAAGTTACTTCTGTCGGTGAATTCAAGCCTGATTCTGGGATCTATACTTCCAAGGTTGTTATTACCTTCCCTGGCAAAATTCCTGAGTATCTCTTTTATGTTATTGAAGGCTTCAAATGTTCTGTCATATACAGTTTGTTTAAGTACCGATTTTTCTTTGAGCGTTGTTATTATAGCCTGTTTCTTTTCACTGAGTTGTGACATGATAAACGGTTTAGTCGGATTATAAAGCTCCTAATTTAGTAAATAATGCTGATATTCCGTTAAGGAAACAGATAAACAGCACTTCGGAAGGTAAGCCCTTATTGCCTTAATATGATCTGGCGAACAGTACTCTTCTTTTTGAAGGTTTTCCGGTATAAATACATTTTCCTTCTTCTTCGGGGGAATCAAAAGGAATACATCTTATTGTGGCTTTTGTTTCTTCCTTTATCTTTTCTTCAGTTTCACCCGTTCCGTCCCAGTGAGCCATAATAAATCCGCCTCTGTTTTCAGTGATATCAACAAATTCATCCCATTTATCAATATAGAAGGTATTCTCTTTTCTGAATTCGGATGCTCTTCTGAAAATATTTTTCTGAATATCATTGAGCAGGAATTTCACATGTTCCACAATAGCTGATGAGTTTATAGTTTCCTTTGTGAGAGTATCTCTTCTGGCGATCTCTGCGGTGTTGTTTTCTATGTCACGCGGACCGATAGCTATACGTACCGGAACCCCCTTGAGTTCGTAGTCTGCAAATTTCCATCCGGGTTTGTTGGTGTCACGATCGTCGTATTTTACCGAAATTCCGTTTTCTTCCAGGTCAGACTTAATTTTTACAGCGGTATTTGTAATAGTATGAAGCTGTTCCTGGTTTTTATATATCGGGATGATAACTACCTGAATGGGAGCGAGAACAGGAGGCAGTACGAGGCCGTGATTATCGGAATGTGCCATAATGAGGGCCCCTATGGTTCTTGTTGAAAGGCCCCATGATGTAGCCCATACATATTCAAGTTTCCCTGTTTTGTCGGTGAACTGAACATCGAAGGCTTTTGCAAAATTTTGTCCCAGGAAGTGACTGGTCCCTGCCTGTAAACCCTTTCCATCCTGCATCAGGGCTTCAATTGCCAAAGTGTCAATCGCTCCTGCAAAGCGTTCATTCTCTGACTTGTAGCCTTTAATCACCGGCAGTGCCATATAGTTTTCGGCGAAATCGGCATATACATTTATCATCTTTTCTGTTTCAGCAACCGCTTCTTCTCTTGTGGCATGAGCCGTATGCCCTTCCTGCCACAGGAATTCGGCAGTCCTGAGAAACAACCTTGTTCTCATTTCCCACCTTACTACATTTGCCCACTGGTTTATTAGTACCGGAAGATCCCTGTAGGAATGGATCCAGTTCTTGTATGAATTCCATATAATTGTTTCTGAAGTGGGCCTGATAATCAGCTCTTCTTCAAGTTTTGCTGACGGATCGACAATCACACCCCCGCCCATTTCATCATTTTTCAGCCGGTAATGAGTGACAATGGCACACTCTTTTGCAAATCCTTCAACATGCTTCGCTTCCCTGCTGAAAAATGATTTCGGTATGAAAAGAGGAAAATACGCATTCACGTGACCTGTGGCTTTGAACATTTTATCAAGTGATGCCTGTATCTTTTCCCAGATTGCATAACCGTAAGGTTTTATTACCATACAACCTCTTACAGCTGAATTCTCTGCAAGATCTGCCTTGATAACCAGATCGTTATACCATTGTGCATAATTTTCATCCCTGTTAGTTAAATACTTCGCCATATTTTGGTACACTATTTGAAATGATGTAACTATAAAAATAAGAGACCGTAAAAATAGATAAAAACTTGAGTTCTCATTCAAAAATCAGGAGGTTCAACATGAAAGCAAAATACTACATCGGATTATTATCAGTCCTGACACTTGCTCTTATGCCTGCAAATGGACAGTATTCTGATAGTCGCGACTACGGATATGGTGAAGCCGGAGTAGTAGTTAATAATTATTATTACGATGATTATGATTATTACTATTCCTCGAGGATCAACAGGTTTCACAGGTCTTATGTTGCATTTGATTATTATTCTCCTGTTTACACAGATACATACTGGTATAGTTACAGACCCTTTACATGGGGGCTGAGCATATACGGAAGAAGCGGTATATCTTTCGGTTACCCGGTCAATTTCCCCGTATATTATTCCTGGGGATACTACGATTCGTATGATCCCTATTATGGATACTATGATCCGTGGTATTACGGCTGGTATGGCTCTTACTGGGGAAGTCCGTATTATTATGGTTACAATCCATTCTATTCGGCCTGGTATTCACCGTTCGTGTTCAACATAAACATTGGTTACCGCTGGAGAAATCATTACTGGTATGGGTATGATCGCTGGTATGGCCGTAATTACTGGCACAATCATTACCGATGGTACAATCATTACCGGCCACATTACTATGCTGACTATTACGACAGGAATTACAACAGGTACTCCTCTTCAGGATATTCTTACAGGGATAATAGTGATCGCAGCAGGAATTCTGCCTATCAAAGATCTTCAGACATTAATCCTTCAAGGCGTCCTGATGCATCGGACAGGATGAAGAATATAAATACCGGTGCCACAGCAAATAATTCCGGAGGAAGGGTCGCAGCAAGCAAATCCGTCAGAGATCAGTCCACTTCTCCGTCAGTATCACAGAGAAGCTCCTCAACAATATCAAGGACTGCTCCTGGAGTTGTACAGAGGAATCAGACAGCTTCACGGACAGCACCGGTGTCTCAGAGAAATTCATCCCCTTCAAGATCAGTACCGGCAGTGTCGCAGAGAAGCTCATCACCTTCAAGATCCGTACCGGCAATGTCGCAGAGAAGCACATCGCCTTCAAGATCAGCACCGGCAATGTCGCAGAGGAGTTCATCGCCTTCAAGATCAGCACCGGCAATGTCACAGAGAAGTTATTCGGGAAGCAGATCAGGGATGTCATCCGGAAGGAGCTCTTCCTCCCGGCCTGTGTCCAGGTCTTCAGGATCCGGATCATCCTCATCAAATAACAGGAGCCGGAGGTAAAAAACCGGGACATGCATTTGCGTGTCCCGGTTTTTTCTTATCTTTGATAATTCTGTAAGATCGTTAGAAAAATTTGGTATAATATTTGCTTAGATATTATAAACTTAAAGTGAAATTAGAAATGAAAGTCATTACAAACATCGCAGTCATTGCTCTCCTGGTCCTTGGGTCCTGTACTTCAAGGCTTTATACCGGGGCAGAATATGATGACCTTTACTATCTTCCGTCGGATCAGCAGCAGGTAACTGTTGTACGGGCACAGGAAAAGAAGAAGATAGTTGAAAGCACGCTAAGGTCGGAGGAATACTACGACAATATTTATGCAGCCGATACTCTCGTGGCTGATGAATATTCCGATGCAGTTGACTATGATGATGCAGTAATCGGTAAAGGTGGGAATGTAAATAATTACTATCTTGATAATTACTCATATGCAGGAAGATTGAACAGATTTTATGGCAATTATTTCAATCCTTACTGGAGAGATCCCTTCTACTATAGCTGGGGCTATCCATCAATGAGTTTCTCATTCGGAAGACCATATTACTACAGTCCTTTCTATTATGATCCCTTCTATTATGATCCTTACTATTACGATCCCTTCTACTATGGAGGATACTATGGAGGATACTACGGAGGATATTACGGAAGTTATTTTGGAAGGTACTATGGCTCATACTTCCCATACTACAACTCCTACTACTATTCACCCTGGTATGGAGGATGGGGATATGGTTCCGGATACCGTGATTATTACAGTTCTGTAAGTTATGGAAGGAGAGAGCGTCAGAGTAATTATTCAACAAACTATAACAGAGAAGTTATGCCTTCCACTGCATCTTCAAGAAGAGACGGATATGTTTCCGGCAGCAGTGATGTAAACAGAAGGCAGGCAGGCGGAACTACTTCTCCCTCAGCTTCGAGAAGATCTGTTTCAACATCTGTAAACAGGGAGGCCACGAATCCTTCCGATATCAGATCAGGACAAAGTGCCGTCAGACAAAATCCGACTTCGGTTACCAGATCAACGACAACAAGAAGCACGACTACCAACAGGCCGGAATATAACAGCGTTAACAGATCATATACTCCAAGTTACAGTAATCCGAGAACCAGTACCCGTCCATCATATAACAACAGCAGGGTAAACAACAGCAGTACCGGAATACAGCGTTCAGCATATCCTGAGACCTCCAGAAGCACACAAAGGAGCAGTACTTCATCTTACTCGTCAGGTCAATCAAGATCTGTACCTTCATACAGTAATCAGGGAACATATTCGATGCCCTCAAGGAGAAGTATTGAAAGTGGTTCAGGATATTCGGGATCTTCTCCTTCACGTTCCTCAGGCAGCAGCATTTCATCAGGAAGATCATCCTCATCTTATGGCGGAAGTTATTCAGGTGGAGGCAGCAGCTATTCGGGAGGCAGTTCTTCAGGTAGCAGCTCCTCTTCACACGGATCTTCAGGTGGCGGCGGCGGTTCATCTTCCGGAGGAAGAAGATAGATTTAACAGAAATATTAATTTGTCCTGGTGTTCATTCTTGTCATGGAGTGGTGGAATTCTATTATGAAAATTAAAAATATGAAAAAGTTAAAACTGATATTGATCATAATGTTATCATCAATAACAATGCTTTCTGCACAAAATTTTGATGATGCATTGAGATACTCCCAGATCTTTTATGGCGGAACAGCCAGATTCATGTCAATGGGAGGTGCATTTACGGCTCTTGGAGGTGATATTTCAACATTAAGCCAGAATCCTGCAGGACTGGGACTTTTCAGATCCTCGGAGATTTCTGTGACTCCTCAGCTC
>CAYQZL010000061.1:0-17326 GCA_964421975.1 uncultured Rikenellaceae bacterium | reverse complement strand
CATATAAAAACAACATCCGATTTCAATGGTCTGAATACAGATTTCCTCTATAATTTCAACCTTAATCAGGCCGGTCTGGTTGCAAACATCATTAATAAAAACAATGAAACCGGACTTCTTTCCCTTAATTTCGGATATACCTATACAATGAAGAGCAATCTTAATCAGAGCGGACTTATAAAGGGAATAAGCAGCAACAGTTCTATGGCCGATTACTGGGCTGATGTCAGTTATGGATACTGGAAGGACGAGCTGTTTGATAATGTGGCCGATGCTGACCTCGCTTACTGGGCCGGCCTTATCGATACACTTCCGGGCTATTCAACCGAATACGGATCAATTTTCTGGTATTACGGCGACAGTGCATTTGCTGACTATGGGCAGACAATAAGACGGCTTATTTCAACGGAAGGAAGCACTTCGGAACATTCCTTCGCCATCGGAGGTAATTATTCAAATAAACTTTACTTCGGACTGACATTTGGTTTGAGCAGAATTTATTACATCAGTCATTATGAACATCTTGAAACAGCAGGAGAAATAACCCCCTATGGTTTTGATGATTTTAACTACGTGCTTCATTACGAAAATACCGGTACAGGTTTTACAGCAAAACTGGGTGCCATATATAAACCAACTGACGCTGTCCGTATCGGCTTTGCTTTTCATACACCAACCCTTTACAGGATAGATGAATACGTTCATGATAATATAACATCCAGCTTCACCGACGGGGAAAAGCGTGAATATAAAAATGAACCTTTCAGGTATAATTATGCTCTTACCACTCCTTACAGGATTCTGGCAGGGGTAGCAGTTCAGATAGGTAAAATCGGACTGGTGAGTGCAGATTATGAATTTGCGGATTATTCCTCCGCCAGATTTTCGGAAACCGGTGACGGATACGACTACAGTACGAAAAACAATGCAATAACGGAGAACCTCCGGCAGGCAAATAATATCCGTCTGGGTGCTGAAATGAGATACAATCATCTTTACTTAAGAGGCGGTTACGGATATTACGGAAAAGCATTTTCACAAAGTGATATCAATAAGGATCTTGATTACAGTACGTTCTCTGTCGGGGCAGGTTTCCGGGAACAGAACGTATTTGTCGATTTCGGATTTTCAAGACAGATCAGCTCACCTAAGTATATTCTTTACCAGAGCACAGCGGGTGATGCAATTACAAATATGAGCATAGGCAGAAATATGTTCAGTCTTACATTCGGATATAAGTTTGGTTACTGATATTTTGTTTGACTTCCTTGAAAAAGGCCTCCGTAAACAGAGGCCTTTTTTTATAAATAATCAGTCGATTCCGGCCCCATATTGAAGATCAGGTCAACAATACTTAAACGGGGTACAAATCCGTGCAGGTAATTAAAAACCTGAAAATATTCTCTTTGCCTGTAAACAGTCTTTTTTTTCGGGTCAATAGTGTATCTGAAATCGCCCTCTGTATTGCTGAGCGGCAGAAATTCTGATGTATATACCGGATCTGCATATAATTTTAGCATCTTAAGTATTTCAATCAACAGTTCCGTATTGAGATCAAGCAGGTATTTATGATCCCTGAGGATAATCTTTTCAATGATGCTGAAATAGTAAATAAAGAAGGGAGATGAATTATAGGCAGATATCAGAGTTCTCAGGTGAACCTGCTGCCATCTTTTTGAATAATCTATCTTTATATCTCTTATATGTGTCTTGTGAAGGCTTCCCATGAAAACAGGAACTGTGAGATGTTTAGGTCCCTGCGGGGTGAGAATGTAACACCGGTTACGGTATGATTGTTTATGATAGTTCTCTTCAGCTTCGATATATACCATATCAGCCTCACTGATCTTTGCAAGATATTCAACGGGAGGCAGGTATGCAGTTGTCACAAAGATTTCACCAGGCATGTTCCGGATTTCTCACTTCATTCGGTTTATCATACTTGCCGAGAAACCGGCACCGAAACCGTTATCAATATTTACGACAGTCACTCCTGCAGAACAACTGGTAAGCATTGCAAGCAATGCAGAAATGCCTCCGAAATTTGCACCATATCCTACACTTGTGGGAACAGCGATAACTGGTTTGTCAACAAGTCCGCCAACCACACTCGCAAGAGCGCCTTCCATTCCGGCAATTACCACTATCACCTTGCAGGCTCTGATGTCCGGTAATTTATCCACAAGTCTGTGTATCCCTGCCACACCTGCATCAAAGATTCTTATTACCCTGTTACCGAGAAGTTCTGCTGTTATCGCAGCCTCTTCAGCAACGGGAATGTCAGAAGTCCCGGCTGTTATAACAGCAATAGATGTTTCCGGCATCTCAGGCATCTTTTTCTGCAGAGATATTATCCTTGCCTCGTTGTAATAAACAGCGGCGGGGCAGACTTTTTTGACTGCATCAAACATTTCAGGAGTGGCTCTGGTCCCTAGGACATTATTTTCCTTTTCGGCCATAACCCTGAATATCTCACTTACGTGTCCTATAGTTTTACCTGCACAATATACTATTTCGGGATAACCGGTCCGTATTTCCCTGTGATGATCTATCCTGGCAAATCCAAGATCGGTATAAGGCAGTAACTTCAGTATTTCGAAAGCTTCCGGAACGCTTGTTATTCCATCACGGACATCATTCAACAGTTTTTCTATCTCTTTTCCTGTCATATTTCAGAAATGTTTTGGTCCATACTACCTGTTCTGTATCCTTCAAGGTCTAAAGATATATATCTGAAGCCGATATTTTTCAGAAATGTTACAATTGATTCTCTTTCAGGATCATTGATAAGTTTTGACAGATAACCTGGAATACATTCTATTCTTGCTATATCTCCATGTACCCTTACCCTTGTCCCCGGATATCCTTTATCGAACAGATAGTCTTCAGCTTTTTCGATCATTCTTAGCATACCTTCGCTTATTTCGGTATCATAAGGTATTCTGGTAAGCAGGCATGCCATGGCTGGTTTATCCCACAGAGCAAGCCCGGCCTTCTGTGCAAGCTGCCTTATTTCCTGCTTTGTCAGTCCGGCTTCTGCAAGAGGACTTCTGACATGCATCTCGCTCAGAGCCCTGAGTCCAGGTCTGAAAACATTTTTGTCATCTGCATTTGTGCCATCAAGGATGTGTTTATATCCATTCTCCCTGGAAAAATCGACAATACTGGTGAAAAGGACCTTTTTGCACAGATAACATCTGGTAGAAGGATTATGCCTGATCGCTCCGGGAAAGGATACTTCAATTAACCTGTGGTTAATCTTATGTTCCGTTGTGAATTCGAGGGCTTCCTTTATTTCCCTCGCAGGTATAAATGCCGTTTGAATTGTCACTGCAACAAAATTCAGGTTATTCAGTACATGTGCCCTGTGGATAAGGAAAGCACTGTCCAGTCCTCCTGAAAAACCAACCACAAAAGACCGGAGCTCTTTTAATATTGTATCCAGTTTTAGTAATTTATTCTCTGACATGATTTGAATTTTTAATTCATGTACCGGACATTTCCTGTTTTTTCAGGATAGTAGCCATTATAGAATTATATACCAGTCTGACAGGTATGCCTTTTTCATTTGCGATACGTTTACAGTCTGAATATTCAGGTTTACATGAGACCTCTTTTTCGTTATAATAAGAACGTTTAACCTGTACTTTACCGTAAATTGTATCGGCTTGTTCAAATTTTCTTACAAGAGTATCTTTTTTAAATGGAAATGTCCTTAGCCCGACTGAAGTTGTTTCTGTGAATATTATTTCTTTAAGGTTCTGTTCTTTTCCTTTTTCACAAATCACATTCAGAATATTGCCCGGTCTTCCTTTTTTCATAATTGTATCTGAAATATATACATCTGATGCACCGGAAGCAAAAAGTTTTTCAGCTACATGATCATAGAATTCCGGATTCATATCATCAATATTGCACTGAAGCAGCAATGCATCGTGGCCGGTCACATTCCCATCACTTTCACCAAGAAAAATCCTCAGAAGGTTTGGTATGCCCGGATCATCTTTTTGTCCGACTCCATAGCCTGTCTTAATGATCCTGAATTCAGGCAGGTTGGAGAAATGGGTCCCGAGTGCGGCAAGAATTGCAGCACCGGTTGGTGTTGTTGCCTCAAATCCTGCACCACCCTTTTTTACCTGTAATCCTTTAACGATTTCTGCAGTTGCCGGGGCAGGAACAGGTAATCTCCCGTGACTGCAGTTCACGAAGCCGTCTCCCAGTTCAACAGGTCCAATGAAGACTGCATCAACACCCAGAGTGTTAAAACATACAGCTGCGCCGACAGTATCGACAATCGAATCAATTGCTCCAACTTCATGAAAATGGACCTTTTCCAGCGGGATCCTGTGAACCAGCGATTCAGCCTCTGCCACTTTCAGGAAGATCTTTTTACTCAGTTCCTTTGTACCTGCATCAAGCAGTGATTTATCTATAATATTCACAATATCTGAAAGATGTCTGTGAGCATGTTCATGTCCAGTCTGTCTGACGGTTACCTTCGTCCCGGAAATCCCATGTCTCTGGTCCTTCTCAACAACCATTTCCCAGCCATGAAGATTGAGTTTTTTAAGTTCAGCCCTGAGGTAATCGCTGTCCACACCAAGATCTATCATAGCTCCCAGATTCATGTCACCGCTTATGCCAGAAAAACAATCGTAATACAGGATTTTCATTTTTTATCGAATTAAAATGGTATAACAATTAATATTAAATAAAGTTAAAAGGCTCTCTGTGCAATTTGCAGGCTAATATACTATATCAAACTGTCAAATATTAGCAAAAAAATCGTATTTTGTGCCACTTATTCTTAGGAGAGGTTTAACAGCATAATTGAATGTAATGAAAAGAAGGGATTTTCTAAAAAAATCTGCAGGAGCCGGTCTGATGGCGGGGGCTGCTTTTGGTACCGGCCGTTATACTGACCTGCTACATTCATTTCCGGAAAAAGCCGACAAGTATGATATGGTAGCAGTCATGGGAGGTTCTCCTGAAGCGATGTTTGATCTGGCAATCCAGGAAATGGGAGGGATCCAGTCATTCATCAGTAAAGGACAGAGAGTAGTTGTAAAACCTAATATAGGATGGGATGTGATACCGGAACTTGCCGCGAACACCAACCCCCTTCTGGTAAAAAGAATTATTGAACATTGTCTGAAAGCAGGAGCAAAAGAAGTATATGTATTTGACCATACTATTGATAACGGGGTAAATTGTTACAGGAATTCCGGTATTGAGAAAGCCGCAAAACAGGCAGGTGCGAAAGTAGTACCTGCAGGGACGGAAAATTATTACCAGGAAGTGGAAATCCCGGGTGGAATAAAACTTAAAAAAGCAAAAGTACATGAACTGATTCTTGAAACAGACGTGTTTATTAATGTTCCGGTCCTGAAAGACCACAATTCCACCAGAATGACTTGCTCACTGAAGAACATGATGGGAGTAGTCTGGGACAGATCTTTCTGGCATGCAAACAACCTGAATCAGTGTATTGTGGATTATGCACTGTTTCATAAAAAGCCTGCCCTGAATATTATAGATTGCTATAATGTAATGGTTAAACACGGTCCCCAGGGAGTTTCCAAAGCCGATGTGGTACAGATGAAATCCCTCATAATGACAACAGACTGGGTTGCGGGTGATACTGCCGCATCAAGAATGCTCGGAGTAGAGACCTCAAAAATTGAATATATTCCAATGGCCGCTAAACTCGGGCTTGGTACAATGGATATTGATGCACTGAACATAAAAAGGATAAAAATGTAATTACCGATGAGGTCAACATTTCTCAGAAGTTTCCGGATATTTTTTGCTGCCCTTTTCTTTATCTGCTTTTTCGTAATCTTTGCCGATTTTAAATATTTTATCCCAACAAAATATATAAATCTGCTTCTCTGGTTCCAGTTTGTTCCTTCTGTTTTGAAATTTTATGAACTTGGTACAATAATTACAGCCGGTTTTGCCGGCATACTGATTCTTACAATAATAACGGGACGGACATATTGTTCATTCCTTTGCCCTCTTGGAATCGCTCAGGATATAAACAGCCGGATTGGCGGACGTATAAGGAAAAAATTCAGAAGGTACGGATTTAAAAAACCGTTCACAATCCTCAGATATTCAATACTGGCAATTACTGTGATAATAACGGTTTTTTCAGGCATCTACCTGCTTACATTACTTGATCCATACAGTATTTTTGGACGTTCGGTAACATATTTTTTCAAACCTGTTGTTATTGTCATCAATAACTTCTTTACATGGATTCTCGGGAAATTTGATAATTACAGCCTTCATCATGTGGCTATCAGTGACTATAAGGTTATTTCATATATAATTCCTGCATTGTTTTTTCTTCTGGTGGGAATCCTGTCCTTAACTAAAGGCAGGCTTTATTGTAATATGATATGTCCTGTCGGAACCCTTCTCGGACTTGTTTCAAAAATCTCCCTTCTGAGAATAAAATTTGATGAGGAAAAATGTACCAAATGCGGAAGATGTTCAGTCGGATGCAAATCTTCATGCATCGATTTCCTTCAACAAAAGGTAGATACTTCCAGATGTGTCAGTTGTTTCAATTGCATAAAGATATGTCCTGATAAAGCTCTTTCCTACGGATTTGTAAGGATAAGAAAGAAGCAGCATACGACTGATACAGGCAAAAGGAATCTTATTGCAGGTACAATTGCTGCTCTTCTTGGACTTCCCTCTGTAGTAAGAGGTCAGGATAATAAAACACCTGTTCCACAAAAAGCCTCTACAGTTCCTGAAAACAGGACATATCCGGTCTGCCCTCCCGGAGCAGGATCAATTGAATATTTTAACAATACCTGCACAGCATGTTCACTCTGTATATCTGCCTGCCCTAACGGGGTGCTAATTCCTGCCATCAGGCAATATGGAATTATTAATATCATGCAGCCTGTAATGGACTACCACAAAAGTTTCTGTACTTATAACTGTACCAGATGTACTGAGGTTTGCCCTACCTATGCCCTGCGTCCCTTAATGCTTGAAGCAAAAAAGCTTACCCAGCTGGGGAAGGTTAGCTTCATCAAGGATAATTGTATTGTTAAAACTGAAAAGACAGCATGCGGAGCATGTTCAGAGGCTTGTCCTACTAAAGCAGTTTATATGATCCCTTATGAGGGAAACCTTCTTATACCTGAAACAAATACAGATATCTGCATCGGGTGCGGTCATTGTGAGTATGCCTGCCCGACCAAACCATATAAGGCTATCTTTGTTGATGGAAATCCCGTACATCAGGTTGCAGAAAAACCTGCAGAGGATGAACCAGAAATCAGAACACCTGTGGAATTTCCGTTTTAAGCATACCGGTACTGATTAAACTGAAATCTTATGGTTCCAACACATATTGAACATATAGGGATCGCGGTGAAAGATCTTAAATCTGCCATAGATATGTATGAAAAGATCCTTGGACTGAAATGTTATAAAATTGAAGAGGTGCCGGATCAAAAGGTACGAACAGCTTTTTTCAGGCTTGGCCAGACTAAAATTGAATTGCTCGAGTCAACTGAAAATGATGGTCCTGTCGCCAGATTCATTGAAAAAAAAGGAGAGGGGATACATCATCTTGCATTTGCCGTCGATAATATTAAAATGCATCTTGAAGAAGCTAAGGAAAGAGGAATCAGGCTGATTGATGAACAACCAAGAAAAGGGGCTGATTGCCTTGACATAGCATTTATTCACCCGCATTCAACCGGCGGAGTCCTGATAGAGTTGTGTGAAGATAAAAATGTTCGGTAAAGGTATGAATGGTAAAAATCGCCTCTCACCCCTCCTTACAAATCAAAAAAAAGAATTGTATATCTGCGGATAACATTATTAAATAATCCGATGTAATATGGAAAAATATAAATGTGATATATGCGGCTATATATATGATCCTGAAGAGGGAGATCCGGAAAGGGGAATTGTGCCCGGGACTCCATTCAGTGATCTGCCTGATGATTATGTGTGTCCCGTATGTGCTGCAGGCAGGGATGAATTTTTCATCTTTGGCTGAAAACAGTTTTTTTTCAGGTCTCTCCCGGCGTTTCCGGGGGAATATCGGAAATGACTTCTTTCAGAAGATCCCAGAACATTATAACTGTTCTGATCTCTATCATTTCTGATGGTGTATGAGCACCTTTTATTGTCGGCCCGAAAGAGATCATATCGATTTTTTTAAATTTTTCATAAATAAGCCCGCATTCAAGTCCTGCATGAATAGCTCTTATCTCAGGATCATTTCCGAAGAGTCTTTTATATGCCTGACGTGTGATTTTTAGTATCTCAGAATTCATATCCGGGGCCCATCCCGGATATCCTGTTGATTTTGTTATGGATGCTCCAACCTGTTTGAAGCACGATTCTACCATTGCCGAAGCCTCTATTTTTGCTGATTCGAACGAGCTTCTCTGGGTTGTCACAATCTCAATAATATCTTCTTTTTTAAATTTTACTGAAGCCAGGTTTGTCGATGTTTCAACAAGGTCCTTCATATCTTTCGACCATGCTATAACTCCATGAGGACAGCATTGAATCAGAGAAATCAGTTTATTCTGGTCGCCGGGGTCAATGATATATTGAGGAAGCCTGCAGAGTTCTGCATTTAGTATTAAATCTTTTTCAACAGTTACAAGTTCTTTCTGCAGTTTTGTCTGAATTGATCTTACTCTGTCAATAATCCTTCCGGAAAGCTTGTTTTTGCAAACTATTGTCGCAAAAGCTTCGCGTGGTATGGCAATCCTGAGATTTCCACCGTTGAAACTGCTTAGAAATATCCCGAATTCTCTTTGAAGCTCAAGGAGTATACCGGCCATAATCTTTATTGAATTACCGAAGCCTTTATGTATCTCATCTCCGGAATGGCCTCCCCTCAGACCGGTTAGTGATATTTCAATTGCCTCATGATCTGGCGGTACAGATTCTTTTTTATAATTCATGTTACCGGCTGTGTCCATTCCTCCCGCACAGCCGATAAACAATATACCTTCATCCTCAGAGTCCAGATTCAGAAGAATCCTGCCTTTAAAAAAATCCTCACTCAGATTTTTTGCACCTGTCATTCCTGATTCTTCATCCACAGTGAACAGGCACTCAATTTTACCAGCTTTAAGGGCCGGATCAGTAAGCAGGGCCATCTGTGCTGCAATGCCTATTCCATCATCAGCACCCAGTGTAGTACCTGAAGCTGTTATCCACTGTCCGTTTAATACAGGTATAACCGGATCCAGCGCCCAGTCATGAGGATGATCAGCATTTTTCTCACCCACCATATCCATATGACTTTGCAGAACAACTGTTTTCCTGTTCACGTAATCGGGATGTGATGGTCTTGTAATAAGAATATTGCCAATATCATCCTCTTTTGCTTCCAGTTTGTTTTTACGCGCAAACTCAAGCAGATACTCTCTTATCTTTTTTTCATTTTTGGAAAGTCGCGGAATTTTACAAATCTCTTCAAAATAATACCAGAGAGGTTCCGGCTTTAATCCTTTAAATACACTCATATTATTATTTGTGACACGGGAATCCGGGGCAAATGTATAACATTTTTTAATAATCAGGAGGATATCCTAATTGCAACGACAATATTGTCATATCTCAGTAATATTGAGAAAATGACCTGAATAATACGGATACAGTTAAGCGGAATTCTTAATGCCGGGATACTTAACCAAGCTTCATCTTCTGAACCTCTTCAAGGTTTCTTTCATTTGTGATTACCTTGGCTTCCGGTGTATAAAGAAACTCAATAAGGTCATTGTATTTTGTCATGATCTTGCCTCTGACGATCTTCATGGTGGAGTTCATCAGACCATTATCTTCGGTAAAGCCTTCTTCAAGGATTCCTGTTGCAACAGGCAACCATCTCTGCGGGAACATTTTTCCGTATTTGCCATTTGTGCGGTATTCGTTTACCTCATTCTCAAGAAGATTGAGTATAACCCTTTTACCTTCTTCAGCATCTGCAGTCAGGTTCTTTTCTTCAAGATAAAGTTTGAGTGAATGCTGGTTAGGTACTATCAGAGCGACCGTGTATGGTTTCTGGTTATTGTAAAGCATACACTGATCAATATATTTCGATTGTTCCGAAATAGCTTCTTCAATACCTTCCGGACTGAATTTCTCTCCGTCATCTGCAATGAGAAGGCTCTTGAAGCGGCCCATTACATACAGGTAACCGTCTTCAGTCATATAACCCATATCTCCTGTGTAAAGCCATCCGTCCTTAATTGTCTCTTTTGTAGCTGTATCATTTTTCCAGTATCCGAACATGACATTACCACCTCTGATGACTATTTCCCCGGTTTGTCCTACAGGAAGTTCCCTGCCATCCTCATCACATATCCTGAGGTCCATGTTATTTACCAGTACACCCGATGATCCAAGTTTGTGGCGTGCCGAGGAATTGGAAGAAATGACAGGTGATGCTTCCGATAATCCGTAACCCTGATACATGGGTATACCGAGAGCATAGAAGAATCTCTGAAGTTCAATCTCAAGGAGAGCGCCTCCACCGATGAAATAATCAAGTTCTCCGCCATAAGCTTCACGTATTTTGCTGAAAATGATTTTGTCATATAGCTTTAACAGCGGTTTTTTGATTTTCTGTAATCCCAGTCCTTTATTCCAGCCTTCCTTGTTATATGAATATGAGATCTTCAGGGCATGATTGAATAGAAATTCAGTCAGTTTCCCTTTTTCCTTGATTCCTTTTTCAATATTCTTCCTGAAATTTTTGGCAATCGCAGGAACACTCATAAGCAGATTTGGCTTTATTTCCTTCAGGCAGACCGGCAGATTCCTGAGGGTTTCCAGCTGTGTTTTTCCTGCTTTGACCGATGCAATGCTGGCTCCACGGCCCATAAACGCAAAAATCCCGCAGGTATGACCAAAGGAATGATCCCATGGAAGTATCAGTAATGTCTTGTAAAATGAAGGAATATCCATCAGACTGTATGACTGATAAACATTTGTAATATAATTACCGTGTGTCAGGATTATCCCTTTAGGATCGGCAGTGGTACCCGATGTATAACAGATATTTGCAAAGTCAGAAGGTGTAACACTCTTATATATTTCCTCAAATTTCGCCATATTCCCGGGCAATTCCAGCCATTCCCTTCCCAGTTTTCTGACCTCATTGAAATGAATTTCATTTGGTTCATATTCTTCCTGGGTATCAAAGTGTATTATTTTCTGAACGGTTTTACATTCCCTGGCTACCTGCTTTATTTTAGGATATTGTAATGAAGAGACGAGCAACATCTTTGATTCCGAGTGATCAAGCCGGAATCCTATTTCTTCGGGATTTAGTTTTGTTGACAGAGGAACGTTTAAAGCACCTGTATATAAAATACCAAGTTCCCCGATAACCCAGAAATTGCGGCCTTCGGAAAGAAGGCTCAACCTGTCACCTTTTTGGATACCCAGGGATATCAGTCCCGCGGCAAATTCATAAACCTGTTTTCGGGTTTCACCGTAGGTAGTCCCTTCATATTTGTCATGGATTTTTTCCCAGAGATAAACATTGCTGTTGAATTTTTCAACACTCTCTTCAAAGAATTGGATTATGGATTTCATTATTCAAATGGGTTATGTTAAGAAAAAATGAGATGTCTAATATACGAAATCCATTATATATCATAAAATCCAACATTTTATTAACTTTTTGTAATGCTGTTCAATATTTTTTATCTTTGACCTAAATTTGTGGAAGGCAATTTGTTAAATCATTATTTAAAATTATGAAACGACTGACTGCAATTTTTCTTATTTTATTAATTGCAATGACTTCGTCATGCAAATTTTTCAGGGAAAAGAAACTTTTTGGTAAAAAGGACCGTCTTATGGCTGAATGGCAGGCAAAGCAGGACAGCATAAGGGTTGCTGATTCAATTAAACATATAAATGACAGCCTTCTGGCAGTTGAAAATGCCAGGCTCGACTCAATAATGAGAGCAGAGGCAGAAAAGCAGTCTTTAGAATCACAGTATAATATAATTGTAGGAAGCTTCATTACTCCCCAATATGCTGAAGAATGTGCGGACGATTATCGCAGCAGGGGCTATGATGTCAGGATAATACAGAAAGAGAACAGCAGGTTTTCACTGGTGTCTGCAGAATCGCATCAGAGCCTGAGAAGGGCCATTGCCCGTGTTAATCAGTTCCAGGATACTGTCGAAATAGATTCCTGGATCTATACAAAGAGATAACAGGAGTCACTGTCTGTAAATTGTCTCTTCACGGTCCGGACCGACTGAGACCATTGTGACCGGAATGCCTGTCATGGATTCTATGAATTCTATATATTTCTTAAGATTCACGGGCAGTTTATTAAAATCCCTGATACCCCTTATATCTTCTTTCCATCCCGGCAGATCAGTATAAAGCGGCTGAATTTCACTGTCGCCGAACGGTATCTCTTCACATTTTGTACCTTCCGACAAATAGGAAGTACATACCCTGACAGTATCAAATCCTGACATTACATCACTTTTCGTCATAAAGAGATTTGTAACTCCGTTGACCATTATTGCATATTTCAAAGCAGGTATGTCGAGCCAGCCGCATCTTCGTGGTCTTCCTGTTGTTGATCCGAATTCAGCACCTTTGTTCCTGAGTATAGTTCCTGTTTCATCATTCAGCTCCGTCGGGAATGGACCACTTCCAACTCTGGTACAATATGCCTTGAAGATCCCGAATATTTTACCGATCTTTTTTGGTGATATACCCAATCCGGTACATGCACCGGCAGAGATGGTATTGGATGAAGTGACATAAGGGTAGGAACCAAAATCAATATCAAGCATAGTACCCTGAGCACCTTCGGCAAGCACTCTTTTTCCCTTCGCCATAAGATCATTAATAAGATATTCGGTATTGATTATCCTGAACCTTTTCATCAAAGCAACACCTTCAAACCAGCCTGATTCATAATCATTTAAATCAAAACTGAAATCATAATTCTTCAGTATTGCAAGATGATTTCTCAGCCGTTCCCTGTACATATCCATAAAATCCCCGGATTTTATTTCGCCTGCACGCAGACCATTCCTGCCGGCTTTATCGGTATAAGCCGGGCCAATACCTTTAAGTGTCGATCCTATCTTTGTATTTCCTTTACTGTATTCATAAGCTGCATCAAGGATCCTGTGACCGGGTAAAATAAGATTTGCTCTCGATGAAATGACAAGTCTTTTTACCAGATCCTCCACCGGGATCCCGAGGTTTTCAATTTCCTTTTTAAATACTGCCGGATCAATAACAACTCCATTTCCTATTATATTCATTTTTTCAGAATGAAATATCCCCGAAGGTATCAGGTGAAGAACATGCTTTCTTCCATGGAATTCAAGTGAATGCCCTGCATTCGGACCACCCTGGAAACGGGCTATTAAATCATAGTCCGGACTGATCGCGTCAACTATCTTACCCTTTCCCTCATCACCCCATTGAAGACCTAACAGTATGTCTGTATTCATATTATAAATTATATCAGAGTTTTAAAAGCAGTTTCGAATTTACAAAATAATTCAGGTTATTATATTTTCAATTGAATTTTGTTAATAATTGTTGGTCAATTGTGAAAATTATGAATAATACGACCTTCTGTTTAAAGATCGATTGCCTAATTTTATATAAAATTTGAAAAAAGTCAATTTTCTGTTACATTTTAAAACCTTAAAAGATGAAAAAGCTTTTTATTCTTTTTATTGCTGTTTTATTTATGATGCCTTCATTTGCTCAGGAACAGACGGCGCCGGTTCAGTACAATAATGTGATCAAGGCTAACGCATTAACACTGATCATTGCCACAGGTTCTGCTTTTTACGAGCGTAAGATAACCGATATAACATCAGCCCAGCTGGGAGTGGGTTTTATGAGCTATAAGTTTGATGAGACAAAGCTTAGCGGATTGTTTCTTACTCCTGAATTCAAATTTTATATAAGGAAAGATGCCATTGACGGATTTTTCATGTCACCATACCTTAGATATATGAAGTGTGGTTATGAAAATTCCGAAGACGATCAGGAAGGTTCATTTACAAACTTCGGAGGAGGTTTATCCTTTGGACGTCAGTGGATTTTCGACAAGGGTTTCGTTCTGGAACTCTTTTTCGGAGGCCATTACGGTGACTCAAGTTTCAAAACATCATCCGGTGACGAACCTGAAGATCTTAACAAAATGGAGGGTTTCAGAACAAGAGTGGGATTTTGCCTGGGTTTTGCATTCTGATGCTTGATACAATCTGTATCTAACCAGATTGCTTATCCTGGTCTTTCAGATTGCCATAAATATATAATGAATGATACGACGGCCTGAAATTATGCAATTCGCAGGCCGTTTTTATTATTTCATTTATTCTGGGATCACAGAATTCAATTACTTTTCCTGTCGGCAGATCAATGAGATGATCATGCTGTCCACACTGATAAGCTCTTTCAAACTGGGCAATATTCTTACCAAACTGGTGCCTTACAACGAGGTTACAGTCCAGAAGAAGTTCAATTGTGTTATATAATGTAGCCCTGCTTACCCTGTAGTTCTTGTTCTTCATTGAAATATAAAGTGACTCAATGTCGAAATGCCCTTCCCGGGAATATATCTCATCAAGAATGGCATATCTCTCAGGAGTCTTTCTGTGCTTTTTCTTTTCCAGATATTCAGTGAAGATCTTTTTTACAGTGTTTCTGATATCATCACTAATCATATTTGGTCTAATTTAAAATAAAGACAAAAATATGTATTTTTTGGAAAGAAACAATCAGGCCGGACAGGGGGTGGTTATTGTGAGAAATCTTCAACCCGTTTGACACTCTCAATTCCCTTTAAATTGGAGATCTTGAGTATAAGGTTATTAAGGTCCTTTGTATGATGTACATACAGATCAATATTGCCTTCAAAGATACCATTGTTAACGCGGAAGTTAATATTTGTCATATTTACTTTCAGTTCATATGATATGATATTGGTAATATCATTTACAAGGCCGATCCTGTCAATTCCAGTTATACTGATTCTTGCAAGAAAAGATACCAGTTTATGGATAGCCCATTTGACAGCTATGATCCTGTTCCCTTCATTAGAGCTTAACCGGATGGCTGTCGGGCAGGTTGGTTTATGGATTATTATGGTTCCTTCAGGTGACCTGTAGCCGGTCACATCGTCTCCTGGTATTGGTTTGCAGCAATCTGCTATCTCATAGGATTGTTCAGCGCTTTCCACATCTTCTCTCAGAAGGAAAGGTGCACTTGTATCAATCTTCTTTGGAGATACAGCCAGGTCTTTCTGGTCTTTTTTTCCTCCGATGAATTTGAGGTCCCAGTATTTGATTATACTTTTTGATTCTGTCTTGCGCAGTATTTTTTTGACATTCTCAAGATTGATAAGGCCGAGTTCAATTCCCGAATAGAGTTCATCTTTATTTGAAACGTCATAAGCCGACATAAGTTTTTTCAGGATCTCTGCATTTGGGGAAACTCCGAGCTCACTGAGCTTTTTCTCAAGCATTTCCATTCCTTTCTGGATCCTGCTTATTGTCTCTGTTCTTAAGGCATCCTTTATACCCTCCTTTGCCCTGGCTGTTCTGACATATGAAAGCCATTCCTTTTCAGGTTTAGCTATGTCAGATGTAATTATCTCTACCTGGTCGCCGCTCATAAGTGTTGTATTGAGCGGATGGAGTTTATAATTGATCTTGGCTCCAATTGCCTTATTACCGATCTCAGAGTGGATCTCATAAGCAAAATCCAATGCTGATGCTCCTTTGGGAAGGCTTACAAGGGTTCCTTTTGGAGTGAATACCATTATCTCGGATGAAAAGAGATTCATCTTGAATTCATCCAGGAATTCGATAGGATCTTCAAGAGGATTCTCGAGCATGACACGTATCTTTTTGATCCACTTGTCCAGCTCCGTTTCCTGAGATGTATCACCTTTATATTTCCAGTGGGCAGCATATCCTCTTTCAGCAATTTCATCCATTCTCCTGCTTCTTATCTGGACTTCGACCCATTTTCCTTCGGGACCCATTACTGTCAGGTGCAGTGCCTCATAACCATTTGGTTTAGGACGGCTTATCCAGTCACGAAGCCTGTCGGGCTTTGGCAGATATGTATCGGTTATGATTGAATAAATATTCCAGCATTGTGTTTTTTCTGATATCTCCGGAACAGGATCGAATACAATTCTTACAGCCAGGACATCATATATTTCTTCAAAGGGTACATTTTTGGACTGCATCTTTTTCCAGATCGAGAATATCGATTTTGGCCGGCCGTTTATGTCGAATTTATGTCCTGCTGATGTCAGCTGTTCGATTATGGGAAGTGAAAATTTATTTATAAGTGCATAATATTTTTTCTCACTGTGCTTTAGCTTTGAAGCTATTTCTTCGTATATCTGCGGCTGTCGGAATTTGAAGCTCAGGTCCTCCAGTTCACTTTTGATTGAAAAGAGTCCCAGGCGCTGTGCAAGGGGAGCATACAGGAATATTGTCTCACCTGCAATCTTCATTTTCTTATGCTCAGGCATTGAATCGAGAGTCCTCATATTATGAAGACGATCAGCTATTTTGATAAGGATCACCCTCATATCATCAGAAAGCGTAAGCAGCATCTTCCTGAAATTCTCTGCCTGCATTGAGGATGATGTCGGTTTGTTATATGTTCCGGAAATTTTTGTAAGACCGTCGATAAGCGTAGCAATTTTAGGATTAAAATCCCTTCTTACATCATCCAGGGTATAATCGGTATCTTCAACCACATCGTGAAGAAGTGCGGTTGCTATTGATCTGGCTCCCAGTCCTATCTCCTGGTTTACGATTTTAGCAACTGCAATAGGATGAATTATGTAGGGATCGCCTGATTTTCGCCGCATGTTCCAGTGCGCTTCATTTGCAATTTTAAATGCTTTGTCGATCAGCTCCCTGTCTCCCTGTTTATTACATCTGAGCAGATTGTTTACAAGTGAATCATATTCAGCCTGAATACGGTTTTTATCCTCTTCATCAAAAAAATCCTTATTCCCCATAAATTCATTCGGTGCTTTCTCCAGAGATTACAAATATAACTTTATTCATTCAATAAAAGTATGAATGGCATAAGGGCATTATGAATTTACTGTCTGTTGATTTTAAGTGTTACAGTTCCGGTTTCGGATACTGATTTGCCTGAAGGAGACCTTAGTCTCAATATCCAGAGATACACTCCTTCCGGCATGAGTTCGCCGTTTAATCTGCCATCCCATTTTTCAAGGTAATCGCGTGTCTCAAATACAATCCTGCGGCGGAGATCAGTTATCTGAAGA
>CAYQZL010000060.1:4416-24218 GCA_964421975.1 uncultured Rikenellaceae bacterium | reverse complement strand
TCCCACTTTGAAGGTATAACCTCTTTGTTTTCCCCCTTTGAAGGCATAACCTCTTTAGTTTTCCCCCTTTGAAGGGGGATAGGGGGATGTAAATACATATTCTCCATGTCATTACACCCCCCTGCCCCCCTCAAGGGGGGAGGCTTAATGTGTCAGGATTTCAATAAGTTCATGTGTAAGTGCATTTTTCTCATGTGTAAATGCCTGGGGACTCCTTTCAACCATACGGATGGCATTATCCTTTTCTTCCCTTGTATTGAAGCGGGATGATTCCTCTATTAAAGTCATACATTCAATAGCAGTCGCATAATCTCCTTCCAGAAAGACTTTTAGAATATCCGTTATATACCCCGAATAGTCCAGCCCCGATTGCCAGCAGGATGAAACAAGCATGCTTATTGTGTCCTGCTTATGTGATTTACGTATCTCTGCCACTATCTCCGGTCGGGCATCCTGATATTTAATATCATTGAAAAACTCTTCGATCACTTTCATGTTACCCTTGTCGGAAGTGCTGTTATAGTATCCGGCAAGCAGGCTGATTGCACCTTCGAAAGGCTCTTCATCGCGAAGGATTTTTATTGCCTTAGTTATCAGAACCGAATTACCTTTTTTCAGGATAATTTCAAGTTCTTTGTATCTTTTTTCCGATCTTATCACCTGTCTGATATTTAATTCAAAGGTATAAATACCATTAATATCATTAAGCCGTTTTTGATAAATAAAAATAAAATACTAAATTAGTCCTGTTTTATGTTTGCAATTTAATTGATAAAATCATGAATAGACAGTTCAGAATTAGTTCCGGAATCGGGATCGGTATGGTATTTATACTTGGCATGATTCTGTTAACCTGCTGTAAGGGAGGCGGGAAGGCGCCCGAGGACAAACCCGAGGTTGATATCAAAAATAAAGAAGCGATTTTACAGGATATAGAGCAGGCAGAGAAGATATTCCAGGCGCTGCCATCGCCTCTTGAATCGGCAATGCTCATCAAATCGGCAGGAGCAAGGTTCGAGGAGAAACTTCTGAATCCGGTGTCAAATGTGAATAATTATGTCACCAACAAAGCAATGGCCCTTAACCTTGGTATTTACACCTGCGACCTCAGCTTTGCGAGCCTCTATGAACAGACACAATTACTGATCGATTATATGAATGCAGCCAAAAAAATGGCTGACGGACTGGGTATTTTGAAAGCTATTGAACAGGAAGATATCGACAGACTTGAAGAAAATATTAACAACAGTGAGGTTATAATGGATATAGTTTCCCAGACCTTTATGAACTCCAACTCTTACCTTGAGGATAATGGTCAGCCTGCAACAGCAGCCATTGTACTTACAGGAGGATGGATTGAAGGCCTTTATATTTCAACCCAGCTCGTCGATATGGACGATTTCAACGGAAATAAACTTGTCGGAAGGATTATCGACCAGAAACTGTCTATAGATATTCTGCTTAGACTGCTTAACAGCAGCAAAGGTAATCCAGCTGTGGATGAGCTCATGGTGCAGGTAACCAGACTTAAAAATGTCTTCGATAAGATAAAAATAGATACCACACCGGTGAGACCAGAGTATGATCCGGAGTCTAAAACAACTGTCCTGAAATCAGAAGTTCAGACCGATATGACACCGGCTGTTTTTATGGAACTGTCTACAGTCGTTACAGAGATCAGAAATTCATTCGTAATTTAGAAGACCATGAGATCAGTTAAAACAATTCTGCCTGCAATCCTTCTTATTGCCATTACCGGTTATGTAAATGCACAATGTAAGGCTTTTGCCAAACGAGAGTGCCTTCCCAAACTTATCAGCTATACCCACGACGGCAATTATCATGCAGCTGTTCTGGTCGAAGGTGAAGAAGCTGAACTGTATAAAACATTTTATTCTGATATGGATTACAGAGTATCCATTGTAGGCGATGAAAAGCTTCCCGAAATAGAATTCAGGGTTCTTGATTCAAATAAAAACATTCTTTATTCCAATAAGGAAAAAAACTATGCAAGCACCTGGGATTTCAAGCTGGAATCGAGCCAGCAACTTAAGTTTGTTATAAAAGTACCTTCGGCCACACGATCGGGACAGCCTCCTTTAAACGGATGCGTGGCTATTATGTTCGGATTTAAACTTAAGAGATAAATAATTGTCTGTCAGATTAAAGGAGGTGTTTTCTGAAATGCCTCCTTTTTATATTTCTTCATATTGGCAGAAAGATATTTCCCTGTATAGGATCTGCTGCAATTGGTAATATCATCGGGCTTCCCTTCAAAGACCACATAACCTCCACCGTCACCTCCTTCAGGCCCGAGATCTATAACCCAGTCACAGCTTCTGATAACTTCAATGTTATGCTCAATAATAATGACCGAATGCCCGTGCTCAACAAGTGCATTAATCGATTTAAGCAGCTTGCTGATATCATGAAAATGAAGACCTGTTGTGGGCTCATCAAAAACAAAAAGAATATGTCCGGTCTCTTTTTCCTGGCTGAGAAAATATGCAAGCTTCACTCTCTGACTTTCTCCACCCGACAGGGTGCTTGATGACTGACCCAATTTTATATATCCAAGGCCGACATCCGACAGAGGCCTGAGCTTTTCAGTTATCCTTTTCTCACTTCGGCCAATATGTTTACTGAAGAATTCTATTGCTTCATCAATGGTCATTTCAAGAATGTCATAGATATTCTTCCCGTTGTATCTTACTTCCAGTATATCTCTTCTGAACCGTTTCCCGTTACATGCTTCACATGTGAGCTCGACAGGAGCCATGAACTGCATTTCAACCCTTATAATTCCTTCCCCCTGGCACTCTTCACATCGTCCTCCTTCAATATTAAATGAGAAATGAGATGGTTTGTAATTATTCTGTACTGATGCCTGCTGTTCTGCATAAAGCTTTCTGATTTCGTCATAAGCCTTTAAATAGGTAACAGGATTTGATCTGCTCGATTTACCTATTGGATTCTGATCCACAAGCTCAATCCCTGTCAGACCTGATATATCACCGGAAATGTCTCTGAACTGACCGGGTTGAAGATTACTGCCTGTGATCTTGCTGGACAGATACTTATAGAGGATCTCCGTTACAAGGCTGGATTTGCCCGATCCGCTTACTCCGGTAACAGCTGTAATAGTATGCAGCGGAAATCTGACATTTATCTCTTTAAGGTTGTTTTCTCTTGCACCTCTTATTTCGATGTAACTGTTCCATTTCCTTCTTGATGCCGGCAAAGGTATCTTCATTCTTCCGCTGAGGTAAGCTGAAGTGAGAGATTTGTTTGAAGGGGTGAGGTCCAGCTCTCCCTGGAATACAATTTCACCTCCTAACCTGCCGGCTTCAGGCCCCAGGTCTATTATCTCATCGGCTGATTTTATGATCTCTTCCTCATGTTCCACCACAATTACAGTATTACCATAGTCCCTCAGTTCTTTCAGAACCTTGATCAGCAGATTAGTATCACGCGGATGTAAACCTATGCTTGGCTCATCAAGGATATACATTGAACCTACAAGATTGCTTCCCAGTGATGTAGAAAGATTTATTCTCTGGGATTCGCCGCCTGACAGACTTGACGAAAGCCTGTCAAGAGTCAGATATGAAAGCCCTACATCAAGAAGGAAACGAAGCCTTATGGTAATTTCTCTGAGCAGTCTTTCAGCAATGACCATATCGTTCTGGTCCAGTCGGATATCCGTAAAATGATCATATAATTTGTTTACCGGCATATTGACCAGCTCCTGTATAGTCCTTCCTGCAACCTTTACATATCCCGCTTCTTTTCGTAACCTTGATCCCCGGCATTCATGACAGACAGTTTTACCCCTGTAACGGCTCAGAAGGACACGATACTGTATTTTATATTTCTTTTCTTCAAGATGCTGGAAAAACCTGTTAAGACCATAAAAATACCGGTTGCCTTTCCAGAGTAACTCTTTCTGGGTGTCTGAAAGCTGAAAATATGGTTTATGCACAGGAAAATCAAAGATATGAGCACTTGAGATAAGTCTTTCCTTCCATTTTTTCATTGTCTCTCCCTTCCAGCATACGATTGCATCATCGTAAACCGAAAGATTCCGGTCAGGTACTACAAGATTCTCATCAATGCCTATTATTTTGCCATAACCCTCGCAAACCGGACAGGCACCTAAGGGATTATTGAAACTGAAAAGGTATTCTGAGGGTTCTTCAAAAAGAATACCGTCGGCTTCAAATTTGTTTGAAAAACTTTCTCTTTTATATCCCTCATCATCCAGTATAATGACTTCACAATATCCCTGACCGGTCTGGAACGCAGTCTGGGCCGAATCTGCCGCCCGGCTGAAATTGTCTGAGGAGTGGTTTACCACCAGCCTGTCAATCACAATATTGATCCTCTGACCTGGCTTGAAATCATCCGGCTTTGTTTCTGATATTCTGATTACATTCCCTTCAGATTCAATACGGTCAAATCCCTGCTTATGCAGGAATGATAAAAATTCAGGTACGTTTATGTTTTCAGGGATTTGTCCTGCCGCAGTGATTATGACTTTTGTCTCTTCCGGCAATGATGCCAGAAAATCAACGATATCATCTACACTGTGTTTCTTTACCTCTTTACCCGAAACGGGCGAAACAGTACGGCCAATTCTTCCGTATAACAGTCTCAGGTAGTCATAAATCTCAGTTGAAGTGCCTACAGTTGATCTGGGATTACGTGTATTTACTTTTTGTTCGATCGCAATGGCAGGAGGGATGCCATTGATGAAAACAACCTCAGGTTTGTTCATCCTCCCCAGAAACTGACGGGCATATGATGAGAGACTCTCAACATATCTTCTCTGCCCTTCGGCATATATTGTGTCAAAAGCCAGTGAAGACTTCCCTGAGCCCGAAACACCGGTTATGACAACCAGTTTGTTCCTTGGAATTTTTAAGCTGATATTCTTAAGATTATGAACCCTTGCCCCCCTGATTTCAATGCAACCGTTCATTAATGGATTCAGTAATTAAATGTGAAAGTTTTGTTAAATTGCAAAAGTAATACTTTCAGATTAGAAAAATTTGATTTAATTTGCATTAAGTTTAATATAAAACCGGGAGGACTGCCTATAAAACAACTCTACTCTTGATTCTAAAAGAGTGAGCTATGAGTAAAATGATTTCCGATTATGAACTTATCCAGAAGTTCATAAAGGGTGAGCAGTCCTGCTTTGAGCAGATAATCCGCCGTCATAAGAACAAAGTTTTTGCCTATATAAGTCTTTATATTCGCGATCAGGCACTTGCTGAGGATATATTCCAGGATACCTTTATGAAGGTGATCCAGTCAGTGAAAAGTGGCAGATACCAGGATAACGGCAAGTTTATTTCGTGGGTTATGCGTATTGCCCATAACCTGATAATCGATCATTTCAGGAGAATTAAACAGATGAATACGATCTCCAATGACGAATATGAATCCGATATCTTCAATTCCAGGAAACTGGCTGATTCGACCGTCGAGGAAAATCTGATCAAACGACAAATACAGAAAGATGTCCGGAAAATGATCAGTCACCTGCCTGATGATCAGCGCGAAGTTGTGATCCTTAGACATTATGCAGGTCTGAGCTTCAAGGAGATAGCCGATATAACAAACGTCAGCATAAACACGGCACTCGGAAGAATGCGTTATGCCCTGATCAACATGCGGAAGATCATGGAGGAGAAGAAAATCAGTCTCACGTTGAATTAAGGTATTACGGTATTACGGTGTTGCGGTGTTGCGGTGTTGCGGTGTTGCGGTGTTGCGGTGTTGCGGTGTTGCGGCAATAGAAAATAATGTCCCGAAGCCGCAACTCCGTAACGCCGTAACGCCGTAAAGCCGCAACGCCGTAAAGCCGCAACGCCATGACGCCGTAAAGCCATTCGAAAAATATTCCCCTGATCTGACAATATTATAAAACACCGGGCGTTTTTCAAGAAAAGAAAACATGAAGCCTATGGGTTTAATCTCTACTCAATTTCTTAAGTATCATGAAATCAAAACTGAAGAGATAGACCTGCATGAAGATGCATTCGGTTTATCCCAGCAGTTTGATGACGTGATCGGATACCTCAGGAAACTAAAGCCTGTGCCTGATAAAAGGCTGACGCGCCGGCTGATCGCTAAGATCAGGAAGCACTGAAAAGAATTCTTAAGAACACAGAAATAATTTTCTGTGTTTTTTTTGTTTATATAAAATCAAAATAATATATTTGTGATATAAAAACAATATCAAAATTATATTAAAATGAAACAGGAGTATTCAGTTAAACCCATTTCAGGCTATGTGGGCCTGCTTATTGCAGCATTATTGCTGGCCGGGGCAATAGCCGGATATGCTTTTGAGATAATCTGGCTGGGCATAATTCTAACAGTTCTTTTTACCGTTATGGTAATCGGATTTACCGTTGTATATCCTAACGGCTCATGTGTTATGGTACTTTTCGGAGCGTATAAGGGAACGATCAGGGAAAATGGATTTTTCTGAGTCAATCCTTTTTACACGAAGCGAAAAATATCTCTGAGAGCCCGTAATTTTGACAGTGAACCCATAAAGGTCAATGATAAGATAGGTAATCCCATAAAGATCGGTTTTGTACTTGTATGGAGGGTTCTGGATACCTATAAAGCTGTATTTGATGTTGATGATTTTCAACATTTTGTCCTGGTGCAGAGTGATGCTGCCCTGAGAAAGCTGGCCGGTCTGTATCCTTATGACAATTTTGAAGATCATGAAGCAGAAATAGCATTACGCAGTGGAGGCGAAGAGATCAATGACGAACTGGAAAATGAGATCAGGGATAGGTTGAAAATCGCAGGGATCGAGGTTATAGAAGCCAGGATAAACTACATTGCTTATGCTGAAGAGATCGCCAATGCAATGCTCCGCAGGCAACAGGCTGCTGCTGTTGTTTCAGCCAGATATAAGATAGTTGAAGGTGCTGTATCAATGGTTCAGATGGCACTGGACCAGCTTTCAGACAAAAAGATTGTTGAACTTGATGAGGAAAAGAAAGCCGCCATGGTAAGTAACCTGATGGTAGTACTCTGCAGTGACAAGGATACTACCCCGGTGGTAAATGCAGGAACTTTACATAACTGATAATGAGTGAAAAGAAAGCATTTATACTGAGACTTGATCCTAAAAAACTAAAGGCTGTTGAAAAATGGGCTGCCGATGAATTCCGCAGTACAAATGGTCAGATAGAATATATACTTGATCAGGCTCTGCGTAAGGCAGGAAGGTGGAAATCATTACGTACAGAACAAAACGGTGAAAAAGATGAAGAATAATAACGACTTCTCAATTCACTGGTTAATAAAATAAACGGAATGGCAGGCAGCAATACCTGCCGTTTCTGTTCTGAGCCTTGACTGACCTAGATGTACCGGATTAAACCCTTTTTCTCTTGCTGAAAGAATTTCATCGCCGGAAAAATCACCTTCCGGACCTATGAGTATGACGGCATTTTCTCCCTTATTATAAATGTCTTTAATACTATGGCGGTCAAGATTATTATTGCAATGTGCGATCATCAGGATCCCCTTATGATCTGTCTTAACGAAATCATTGAATTCCAACGGATCATTCAGCCTGGTCAGTCCGGCTTTAAGGGATTGCTTCATTGCTGAAACAATGATATTGAATATCCTGTCTTTCTTTATGGTTTGTTTTTCAGTGTTCCTGCACAGAAGAGGAGTGATCTCATCTGTGCCTATTTCGACGCATTTTTCAATGAACCACTCAAACCGGTCCGGATTCTTGACAGGAGAGATGGCAATATGAAGAGAATAGTTCCTTTTTTCAAAATCCTCTTTTACATTCAGGATCTTTACGGAACATCCTTTAGGATCGGGATTGATAATCAAGCCTTCATATAAATTCCCTTTTCCGTCTATTATACTTACGCCGTCGCCCTTTTTCATCCTGAGCACCCTTACAGAGTGCTTTGATTCCTTTTCATCGAGTATATAAATATCATTTTTGATATCAGGGGCATAAAAGATCTGCATTTTCTGAATTTTTGGCTTGAATTGAAGCATTATCTGACGAGATTCCTCAGGGGATCATCTCCCGGACTGCTGCTGTCCGACTCTTCATTTGTCTCCATCCTTCTCAGGAATCTCTGCAGCCTGTCTCTTACGGATATCATATAGGTATAAGGTTCTCTCGATATCTTCCTGGGTATCCTGCGCAGTCTCTGCCTGGTATTCTCTATTACCGAATTATAGGCTGAATTACTTGAAAGGGTCATCATATTTCCCTTTATATATGAAAAATAATACCAGGTCGATTCATTTGCTTTGAGATAAATATCGAACATATCACCCGATCTTCTGCGCTGTATCTCGATCAGTCCGTCGACATAGACATTCACCGGCTGGGGTCCGATAAATCCCAGTCCGATCCTGCCTTTCGACCTGTAAGATGCACTTGCATCGTTCCAGTAGAGAGTAACATCATTCAGGAAAAGTTCAAAATTGAATTCCGGAGGCAACTCACCAGAAACACCAAACAGATCAAGATCCTGTTTCAGCCGTTCGGCAATCTGGACTCCAAATAAATCTTTCATGCCTTTCGAATATAACTCTGAGTTCAGGTTGACCGGTTTCGCTGAAGGCAGGAATCTGAGTTCGTCACTCATGACCTTCAGAGCTTCGGGCGAGAAATGAAAATCAAATCCCAGAAGCGTTTGCATTTCTGCTTTCGCTGAATCAATATTATGAGATATTCTTCCTGCACCAGTCATTTTTACCGGTGAGAAGTTGGTTCCGAGGTTTATTTTACCTTCACCTGTAAGTATGCAGTTATTCCTGTCGAGTGCGATCATATCACCATGAAGTGTCTGATCGGCAATCTTCTCCATTGAGGTAAGCAGATATCTTCCTTTGGCTTTTTCATAAAAAAGATATCCTCTTGAAGTTACTATTCCGACATCGATCCAGGATTTCTGGGCCGAAAGGAATGTAGGGTAAATGTGCAGGGAATCAATATTAATAAATGATCCGGTAAATAACGGATTACCATTTAAATCGCGTGGTTTGTCACTGACTGCAATTATAACATTCCGCGGGTCAATGTAAGATTTGAACTGAACCGGAAATGATTTGATCGACTTGCAGGTATTTACAATTCCGGCGGCACCCGAGAACAGAAGAAGATCCTGGTTTGCAAAGAGGCTTACGTCACCGGTAAAAGTGAAAGCCGGACTGAGCATAAAATTCTGACTGGCTGGTATATATCCCTTTGCACTTGTTGTCATGGTATCTACGGTCAGTTCGGAGAAGCTTATATTCCTTATCTCTTTACTCTCATCTATGTAATCATATACACCACTTCCGGAATATTTTTTGGTTGATTCGATATTAATTTTCGCTGAATGAAGAAGGTGCCGGTTATTGATTGCAACGATGGCATTTTGAAACTGATTTATCTTTGCTCTGCGCCCGATGGTTATTTTACCGTTTTCCGGCTGAATAAGTGCATCAGCAACATGGATATAGTTAATATCTTCAGCTTCAATATATTCCTCAGTAACATTATAGGTCCCTTTCCGCGATGCAAAGGTAATAGTATCACCTATGGTACTGGTAGCAAAGAAATTAGGTTCCTCAGTATCATTGAGATCTGTCCTTATAAGCCTGTCGGGAGGCAACAGCTCCATGTCTTTAATCCCTCGCTGTTGCATCCTGAGTATCTTATCCTGCATATCATACTCAAAATCGCTCATAGTACTTATATACTGGATCTCAGGAAATTTTACCAGTGAATTTGCTGTGTTGAGGTGGAAGCTGGTAGTCTGGAGAGCAAAATCGACATTTACTGCCGCATTTTCGGCAATGAAAGCATATCCTCCTGTAGAGGGTGATTTGATATAATAATCTGAGGTATCGGTCTTAATTGTTACCGCAGTAAATGTATAATTATCTGATGTTATCCTTAATTCCGTTGTATTCAGTATCCCTCCTCCTTTCATTGATTCAGGAGTAAATGCAATATTCCCGTCCAGCTCGGCTTCGTTATCAAACATTCTGAAATTTTTTCCTTTACTGTTTTCTGCCTGCATTTCATCACCAGGTATAAGCCATCGGATAGCAACATCCCTGTTTTCCAGCGATGGAAAGCGGCCGGTAGTATCTCTTGCCATGCTGAACGAGCTGGCTTGCGCAATTGCCGAATCGGGGAACAGATAAAACTGTTCCGATGTGATTGTTGAAGTAAGATGTTTTATGATACCCTTTCCCCTGAGACCTTTACTGCCCATGCTTATGCTGTCATACAATATGCCCTTTCCTCCATACAGCTCTATTCCCTCATCAGGTATGATCATATCGAAACCCAGCAGACTGCTGTCCTTGACAACCAGGTTTTCCTGCATGGGTTTGATGATATTCCCTCCTATAAATTCGCCCGGAAGATTAATGGTCTCAATTTTAAAATGATCAATGTTCTCATATATAAAGGGGAAGATCCTGAAATAGAAATCTTCCCTGGGATATACTCCTTCCAGACCGGGTATCTGATCATAAAAGATATAAGAATCCTTTTTCACCCCAACCATTGGATACTGGGTAAGGTTCCTAAGTCCTGATTTATTATTCGGATCATCTATAAAAAGATCGGCATTAGTCAGTTCAAGAAGGTTATCCATGGCTTTTATCATTGGATTCCCGTATGCGTCTTTTTCATCTACTTCAACTGCAATCCTTATAGAATCGATCTTTGCCAGGTTGATCTTGAAAGTATCGTAGCTGAACCTGAAATCATGACCGAATATCGTGAACAGACCGGCAACGACAACGCCGTCAAAGTACATATCCCTGTTCTTTCCTATCCTGAGTTGCTGGTTATACGGGAATAGTGCCACCTTCTGGGAATCGCTCAGATGAACATTGGATACACCGTTAATTGTCATCTGCAGGTCATTTATGTTCAGAATTGCATTATCTACCGGTGCTCTTGTTTCGCTGTCGAAACGAAGGATATCATAGTCTTTTTTCTTTGCATAGGCGGTAAGGAAATCATTTACTTTCTTTTTAAGGGTAACCTCATTATAGGTCCTGTCATAGAAAATAAAACCCCTGTTGGCAAGGTCTATGCATAATCCGGTTACTGCTTCAACAGGCCTGTTGATCCATTTCGCAAATTCTTCTACCGGAAATGTTTCCGAATAATACCATTCCGCAAATTTTTTCAGCCGCATCAGCGGGTGATATTCATCAAGTCCGGCCATTTCCATGAACAATCCCGAGTCAAAGAAAGATGCTGATTCAAATACTGCCTTCCCGATTGAAGCGCCTCTTGACCGGGAAAGAATTATCCTTGGGTCATTAAGATTCCACGAGAGATACTCGAAGTACATATCGAGCATATGGAAAGAGTTAAAACATGGGCTTTTTGAGATCGGGTTGTTCCCCCTGAAAAAGTTTACCTGATGTTGTTCAGCGTTATATGAAAAGGAAAGATTCGAATGAAAGATCGAATCTTTTTCAAGGTACAATGACATTGAAGTTTCAGGACTTGTCAGCCCTGCCTGGTTGAAGATGAACTCAGGTGTTTTTATTGTGATTCTGAGGGTATCGTTTTTATAAACAGTAAGTTTTGCAGGCAGGTTATTTCCGCCCCGCCCTTTGACCGAAGCTCCTTCAAAAGCCAGACCTCCCTGGTAATCAACCCCTTTGTAAAGATTTTTAAGCATGAACTCCTTTGTATATGTCTCAAAACGCGGAAAATCGGCTTTTTCTTTATTGGAGTAAGATATTGCCTTGTCATACAATAATCCGTATATAGGCTTTTTAAAATATGTTTTATGGTGAAGAAGGGCTGAGTCGACTGTAAAATTATCCTTTGAGGTGCTGATAACAAAATCTCTGATTTCCGCAAAGACATCTTCCCGCGGATATCCGGCTTTTTCCCAGGTTATTATCCCTTTTGTACCTTGAAATTCCTGTTTTTCAGGATAATATGAACCATATACATTGTAGATCTCCGTACTGTCCTTCTGATAATAACAGGTCAGTGTTGCATTGGTCAGGATTGCCTTAAATACTGTATCGTGCCGGAACTGAAGAGGAACATCTTTTACTTTCCACCTGATGGTAGTACTTTCTGACAGGACATTCACTGTCAGCATAAGTTCGGTGTCCTTAATATATCTGTTTATACTTTCAACAGATATCCTTGGATCAAACACTATCTCACTAAGGCCTCTCAGCCAATGACTTAAAAAATCCTTGTCGTCACTCACCCTGATATATGTATTAAGTGTGACAAGGAAATTGAACATATGGGGTACAGGGCGCATTGAGCGGCCGTAAAACTGGCTGGAAACATCAATAATTCTGGTCATGTCCTCTGTCTGAAACTTACGGTTCTCCCAGTTTTCTAAAAAGAGGCTCAGTTCTGCTTTGTGATTCTCCTTCAGGTTCGGTCCCATGAAGGAGGTCAGCTCATCCTTATATCTTAACGGATCACCCCTGAATGGGGAAATGAGCTGTGCAGACAGATCTTCCGGTAAAAAGATCCGGAGGATGATTGTAATTATGACCAGCTTTTTTAACATTTCTGCAGAATTTGCTTTGCGCCTGTCTCATGCAACAACAAAACAGAATAAAGCTTATTATATTGCTTCAACTATTGCAACAAAATCATCTTTCTTCAGTGATGCACCGCCTATCAGTCCGCCATCGACATCAGGCTTTGAGAATATTTCTGAAGCATTCGATGGTTTACAGCTTCCTCCGTAGAGGATAGTCATTTCATCAGCAATCCTGCTTCCGTATTTTTCGCTTATCAGGCCACGGATGTATTTATGCATTTCCTGTGCCTGTTCCGGTGTGGCTGTAAGACCGGTACCTATTGCCCAGACAGGTTCGTATGCAATTATTATGTTTTTCATTGCTTCTGCATCAAGCGGGAACAAACCTTCCTCAATCTGCCTTTTGACAATAATGAAATGTGTTCCTTCTTCGCGCTGTTCTTTTACTTCGCCGCAGCAGAAGATCGCTTTCAGGCCGCTGTTAAGTGCAAGGACAGTTTTTTTATTCAGTAATTTATCATCTTCGGCGTAGTATGTTCTTCTTTCCGAGTGTCCTATAATGACATATTCAGCTCCCGTACTCCTTACCATATAAGCAGAAACTTCTCCCGTAAATGCTCCTGAGGCTTCCGATGCACAATTCTGCGCTCCAAGGGCAACATTCCCGCTTTTAAGTACCTGAGAAATGCCGGCCAGATGTATAAACGGTGTGCAGATTATCACATCAGCTTTTACCGGTGGTTTATCACTGAAATACTGATCGAGCGACAAGGCAAATGCAATTCCTTCTTCATAATTCATATTCATTTTCCAGTTCCCGGCAACAATTTTTCTTCTCATTTGAAATAGTATTAAGTTTAAATTATCATTTATTAAAATATTCTTTTTCAAGATCTTCATAAGAAGGTATATCTGTCCATGACCATTTTCCGAGGATGGTCCCCTTCCTTAAAAGCATATATCCCGGATCTGACCTGACCATTGTCTTCAGTGTTATTTCGTCGACGCTGCAAACAGTCTGGCTGTTGTTGTATTTTCTTATTTCATCAGTACCCGATGCAGTAAGTATCAGGAAATCAATATTATCAGCCAGCAGCTTGCTGCCCAGTTCAAATCCTGCATTCAGTTTTTGCTCATCTGTTTTTTCAAGTTTCCGGCAGATCATAAAGAATGTAAAATCCTCCGATGTAAGAACGGTTTCGGTTATATCTTCATTGTTCTGTGTGGTAAGTACAAAATCATGTATGGGAGGCAGGTATCCTTTACTGACCAGCACAGTCTTCTGATCCACAAATTTCCATGTTGTATCGTCTGCCGGATAATTTTCAAGTGTAAATTCTTTCTGCACTCCGTCTTTTTCATAAATAAAAGTCGTTTCATAAGTATCTGCCGGCTTGCCTTCCGGAATAACCATTTTGTCGGGAATGAAAGTGCCTGTACTATATGGCAGGAAATCAATTACAGGAAGATGTCGCAGATTGTAAAGCGAAAATGTCACAAATAAAAATATTATTCCGGCAACTATAATTAATTCCCTCTTTACACCATGTACCGGAACAACCTTTTTTCTGTAAATAAAAAGGATAGTGACCGGGATCAAAAGAATTACATTTTTAAAGAATGTCTGCCAGTTGGTAAGATGGATTACATCACCAAAACAACCACAATCAGTTACCGGATTTGTAAGGGCCAGAACAAATGTCAGCGGTGTGAAGATAATCATCAGGATCATAAGGAGCCATATTCCTTCTTTCTGACGTATGTTAAACAGTACCGAGAAACCGGCAAAGAATTCAGCTGAACATAACAATATTGCCATAGGCAGACTTAATGGCTGAAGAAATCCCAGATTAAAAGCCAGAAAATAATCCTGGAATTTAAATGCCGAACCCAGAGGATCGATAGCCTTTACAGTACCTGAAAAAATAAAAACCAAACCTGCTATAATCCTGCATATCAACAAAAAAACCTTCATTTCAGATCAAATCTTTTTCTATTAAAATATCAATAATCATTTCAAATATTTTCTGTGCGGGGAGCATTCCGCCTCTTTCATCGCTGCAGTTGACAACCCGGAGTCTGTCATCTTTCCGGGCAACTTCCAGATATATTTTCCTTACTTTTTGCTGGAAAACAAGGGATTCCTCATGAATATCCCTGGTGCCGTTAAGGTATTTTCTGTCGTCGCCTGTTCTTGAGACTGTTAATTTTTTTTCTGTAAAAGCAAAAGGTACATCAAGGAAAATATTAAGATCCGGCACAGGTATTCCAAAATGGCTGAATTCAAGATCCAGTATCCATTTCATCAGTGTTTCCTGTTCTTTTTTATTATTTAATTTGGCACACTGGTAGGCAATATTAGAATAAGTATATCTGTCAAGGAGAACCATACTGCCGGATTCAAGCCATTCATTAATTATCCCGGCTGCATCTTTTCTGTCTCCTGCATAAAGCATTGCTACAAGCCATGGATTTACTTCGTTCAATGATCCGAATTCGCCCCTTAAGAATCTGGCTATCAGTTCACCGAAAAAAGGTTCATCAGTACGCGGGAAATGCAGATATTCGCATCGTCTTCCTTTTGCAGTAAAAAAATCATTCAGAAGTTTCAGCTGAGTCGACTTGCCTGATCCGTCAACTCCCTCAATAACAAATAATTTCATCTCAATACCATTAGCTGCAGTGCAAATGTAATAAGCTCATTTCAAAGATTAAAACGAAACAATCCGATAATTATGATTTGTTTTCAGGAGTTATCAACTGCAAGTTAAATACTGATACAATGACTCCCTGGTCCGGATGTGGCCGGTAAGGGAAGCAGATCAGCAGGTGCAGGGTGAATTTACTTGCAATTCCCAAAAAATCACTAATTTCGAAAAATAATTCTTCAGGGGTGGCTGATAAACCGCAATTTATTAATACAGGAGGGAAGCTTATTGATCTGAGCATTCCTAAAGTTATGGGTATAATCAATATCACTCCGGATTCATTTTATAAGGGGAGCAGGGTTACGGAAGAAAAGGATATAATTGCTGCTGCGGTAAAAATGGTTGAAGAAGGGGCTGATATACTCGACATAGGCGGTTATTCATCCCGTCCTTTTGCTGATGACGTGTCACCCGGAGAAGAGAAAAGGAGAGTATTAAATGCGATCAGGCTGATAAGAGAAAGATTACCTGATGCAGTTTTGTCGGTCGATACCTTCAGGGCAGAAATTGCTTATGAAGCAATTAAAAATTACGGAGTTCAGATTATTAATGATATTTCCGGAGGAGAGGCTGACAAAGATATGCCCGGAGTGGTGGGAGAACTGAATGTTCCGTATGTAATGATGCACATGAAGGGTAATCCGCGCACAATGCAGGAAAATCCTGAATATGAAGATGTGGTTGCTGATATATTGTGCTGGGCCGGAGTGAGGATAACTGAACTGAGAAAAGCAGGAGTAAAAGATATAATCCTCGATCCGGGTTTTGGTTTTGGTAAGACAATAAAGCATAACTTTGACATGCTGAAACGTCTGGGCGATTTTTCTGTTGCCGGTTTACCGCTGCTGGTAGGTATTTCGCGTAAGTCGATGATATGGAAAACATTGTCTGTAACCCCCGGAGAAGCTCTTAATGGTACATCCGTTCTCAATGCGGTTGCACTGCTGAAAGGAGCAGATATACTTAGAGTACATGATGTAAAAGAAGCTGTTCAGGCTGTTAAGCTCATTGAAATGCTGATGAATGCCTGAACTGATATGAGAGAATAAAAAAAATTAAAGATGCTGGTACCAATTACCGTTCTGGATATTATTGATATAGTTCTCGTGGCCTTTATTATGCTCCAGTTTTACCGGATCATCAAAGGTACCTCGGTGTTCAGTATAGTCATTGGGGTATTCCTTATTTATATGTTCTGGCTTCTGGTCAAGGCACTGAACATGAATCTTATAAGTTCGTTGCTCGGACAGGTGATCGGTGTGGGCGTAATTGCGCTTATTGTAGTGTTCCAGCAGGAGGTTAAAAGGTTCCTGCTTGTAATAGGTAACAGATATATAAAAAATACCAAGATCTCATTCAAGAGATTCTTTTCCTCCGAAAAGGATGAATCGGTAATACCTTCAGTAGTTGAGGAGATAGTGAATGCTGCACAATCGATGAGCTCTAAAAAGATTGGAGCATTGATAGTTATAGGCCGGCAGAGTCTGCTCGGATTATATGCCGACCGTGGTCAGAAGATAGAGGCTGAAATAAGTGCAGATCTTCTGGAAACAATATTTTTCAAGAATACACCTCTGCACGACGGTGCAGTACTGATTGAAAATCGTCAGATACTTGCTGCCCGTTGCCCTTTACCTGTTACCGATCAATATGCATTATCATCAAATTTCGGTATGCGTCACAGGGCCGCACTGGGTATCTCCGAACATACTGATGCCCTTGTCGTGGTCGTTTCTGAAGAAACCGGTCGTATATCGGTTGCAGACGCCGGAGAGATCCGCGAAAACCTTAAACCCGATGAGTTAAGAAATATCCTCCTGATGGAAAAAGTATGGTAAGAGAAGGCTGTATCGATGCAGACTATAAATTCTGAAGGATTGCAATGATTTTATCTTCATTCTCTTCATTATTCAATTCTTTGAAGGAACTATTGATCATTTGTTTTTTATCAGGAAATATTCTGATCAGACTCTTTTTATTTAACTGGATCTGATACAGGATCCCGTCATTACCTTCCATGAAATATCTGCTTGCGGACTGATATTCATCATATCTTCTGTCGGCACTGTAGGCAGCTTTATAATCTGCCTCAATAAAGACCTTTTCAGGTATTTTGATAAACTTCCGGGGTGTCTCAAGTAGTATCTGGCAGAACTTTATTTCCTTTAATTCCCTGTCAAACTGCATTCCACTGGTGGTTTTGAATAGCAATTCCTTCCCTTCTTTGTTAATTATCAGTTCACTGATGATCTCTGTTGACAATTCCATTAATTTTCCTGATGTTGGATGGTTGAATAACAGTTTGTTCCTTACAACATCAAGATCGCTGTTGAACTGTATATATTTATCCTGTCCCCTTACAAGCATATATGATAACATAAGGGTATCAAATAGTCTTGTACTTCCCCTTACTCCCTCATACCTGTTGTCAAATCCCATACCACCGACTGAAGTCGCTGATACATTGGCAATAGCCTGAAGATTTTCCTGTCCCAGGATACCCGACTGATAAACATTTATCTTCTGGGAGAAGATGTTCACAGTCAAATGATAAAATGCAAAAAGTATTAAGAGCCATTTCATTTTCCGGAGGATTAGTTAAAACTTAGTATTACTAACGATTTTTGCTGTTGAAATATTAATAAATTTCAAATCTTTTTAACTCAACCTGTACTGCTTTAAAAACTGTTAAGGGCACATCACGTTACTACCTGTGAGTGTTTGTATCCAATTCCGTACCAAATTACGAAGAAAGTATATCTTTTTATTATGTTTGTTGACGTTTTTGAAGAAACTTAAATGGATCTGAATGGAAGGGTATTGATCACTGGCGGAACCTCAGGACTTGGTCTGGAGTTGGTAAGAGTGTTTCTGGACAATGGTTTTGAAGTGATCGCGACGGGCAGAAGAATGATCGGAATGCCGGAATATAAGGGCAGATTCAGCTTATACAAGGTTGATTTTGCAGATCTCGCCGGCACATCAGAGGTATTCAGACAAATCTGCACAGCTTATGAACCTGATTATGTAATTTATAATGCAGGAATACTTAGCCCTCCCGGGTTCACCCTTACAAAAGATGGATTTGAATATACGTTTCAGGTAAATTTTCTGGCACATTTTGTTGCAAATGAAATCATTATTCGCAGCAGGCATTCTGATAAGCCGATGCTGTCGGCAACTGTTACATCAATGGCTTACAGGGTGGCCGAACCTGATTTTAAACTTTCTTTTAAATCATCAGAATACCGGCCATGGAAAGCCTATTCGGATTCAAAATATTATCTTTCACTTATGTCCCGTTATTATTCCGGTAAATATCCGGAGAACCGCTTCCGGTACATTAGTTTTGATCCGGGTATTTTTGGATCGGAGCTTTACCGTACACAGGAGGGATTATTCCGTTCGATCTATCAGACAGGTGTCAGGATTTTGAAGAAACCTGTGTTTTCAGCCCGGGTCCTTTCAGAGATCCTTATGGATAGCAACATAAGGAACGGGGCTGTTTATGATATACGAAAAAAGATCCGAAATCTTTCCGAACCGGAAACTGAAATTAACAGTAAATTCTGGCCAGACGTTCTCGAAAAAACATCAGAGTTTATCAGTTAAAAGGCATTCAATTCAGATGTTTTTTATATCTTGCCTGACGACTTAAAAGAAAGAGATATTTTGAAAATATGAATAAAAAAATGAAAAACACATCTATTGCAATTATGGTACTATTTAGCTTTTTAGGTTTATTTGGCTGCAAGGACAGTGATCCTTCAACATGGAGCAACAGCAAGATCGATAGCTGGTTTGAAAAGGGTGAATGGCTGAACGGATGGCAGGTAAAACCCGATGCTTCAATTAACCGCAGGGAATTTGCCATCTCATATTTTAAACAAAAGGAAAGGTGGGATAAAGCTTTCACTTTTCTGAAAGACAATGATCTTGCAAAGATGGAACTTAAACGCTACGATATTGACGGGAACAATCTCTATGCCCCTTTCAGTGAATATATGTCGAAAGATGATACTGCAGCCCGCTATGAGGCACATAGGGAATATATAGATATACAATATGTTATCAGTGGGAAAGAACTGATCGGGATAGCTCCCCTGAGCGATGTGAAAGATATTCTTGTTCCTTATGATGCAGTAAAAGACATCGAGTTCATGACAGTGAACCAGATCAGAAATGTTCCTGCAATTCCCGACAGGTTTTTCCTCTTCTTCCCCTCGGATGTTCACCGTCCCGGACTGAAAGACGGAGAAAATGCACTTGTAAGAAAAGTAGTTGTTAAAGTAAAGATCAATTAGGGAATTCGGTTCTCATTCGTACATTAAGGCCTTACACCCCCCTTCCCCCCTCAAGGGGGGATGCTTGGTTTCGTTTCCTTCCCCCTCAAGGGGGGATGCTTGGTTTAGTTTCCTTCCCCCTCCAGGGGGGATGCTTGGTTTAGTTTCCTTCCCCCTTTGAAGGGATTACTGCATTAGCTTTCCCCCTTTGAAGGGGGCCAGGGGGATGTAAAATTATCTAATTCACACATTATGTA
>CAYQZL010000060.1:1872-4316 GCA_964421975.1 uncultured Rikenellaceae bacterium | reverse complement strand
CCCCCTTTGAAGGGGGCCAGGGGGATGTAAAATTATCTAATTCACACATTATGTATCTCCTACACCCCCCTTCCCCCCTCAAGGGGGGATGATTGGTTTAGTTTCCTTCCCCCTTTGAAGGGGGCCAGGGGGATGTAAAATTATCTAATTCACACATTATGTAACTCCTACACCCCCCTTCCCCCCTCAAGGGGGGATGATTTACTTTGTATCTCTGAGTATGAACTCCAGCAATCCTCCTTTCATTATATCCTGGTGAGTAATGTAGTTTCTTTTGAATTTCTTTCCATTGATTGAGCCGGACTTAATGTAAATGTCATTATCGTTCTGTCGTATTGTTTTAATCGCAAAATCACGTTCACCCGGTAATTTTATTATGATCTCATCGAATCCCGGTGTTGTTATGACATACTGACCCGAAGCAGGGCAAACCGGATAAAAACCCAGCATGGAACAAACATACCAGGCCGACATCTGGCCGGCATCTTCATTACCAGTAAGTCCGCCCGGACCGGTCCCGTATTCTTCTGAGTTTATTTTATTTGTCCAGTAATGCGTTTTTGCAGGATTTCCTGCCATGGCAAACATGAAAGGTGCCTGCTGGTCTGTTTCATTTCCATGCCAGTAATATCCTTCATCAAAGAACATATCCAGTTTTTTCAGGAATGCCTTTTTCCCGCCCATGAGTTTTATCAGTCCGGGCACATCATGCGGCACATACCAGGTGTACTGAAATGCCGTACCCTCACATATAAAGCTTGATTTTATATTGGGATCAAAGGGCTCTATCCAGGTACCGTCTGCATATCGTCCTCTCACATATCCGCTTTGTTTGTCAAAGACATTAGAATAATTCTTTGATCTTTTAATAAGAATTTTGTAGTCCTCTGTTTTGCCAAGTAATTTTGCCGTTTGAGCCAGTGCATAATCATCAAAAGCATACTCCAGGGTTCTGGAAACCTGTTCTCTTTTATGAAAAGCATCCCAGACGCTGTCTTCCAGAGGTATATAGCCATATAGAATATAGCTTTCCAGTGCTCTTCTGCCTTTACCGTCTATATATTGTTCATGGTCAGGTGTTTCAAAAGCATTCTGCCTCATATATTTATAAGCCGATTCTATATCAAAATCGTCGATCCCTTTTGTGTATGCATCTGATATCATGGTATTTACATGATCGCCTATCATTGCTGCACTATAATTGCTCCACATCGGGAATATTGGCATCCATCCACCCTGCCGGGCTTTCATCACCAGTGACTTGACCATATCAAGTGTCTTTTCCGGTTCCAGGATAGTTAAAAGCGGATGCAAAGCCCTGTATGTATCCCACATTGAAAAATCATCATAATATTCAAATCCGGTGGCTTTATGTATCAGAGTGTCTTCAGCAAAGCCCTGATAACTGCCGTCAAAATCGCTAACGACACGGGGAAGCAGATAACAATGATAAAGGGCAGTATAGAATTTAATCTTATCTTCCTCTGATCCTGTTTTAACTTCAATTTTACCGAGTGTTTTGTTCCATTCTGATTCTGTTTCATTCATGACAAGCTCAAAATTCCAACCTGGTATTTCGTTATCCAGGTTGTTCCTGGCAGCTTCAATGCTTGTGAAGGAGGAAGCAGCTTTTACCATTATGTCATTACCTTCATTGAATTTCAGAAGGATCATCTGTTTGTTTTTAAGGTCCGGAATGATCTCAACCTGCCTGCTGAACCTGAAAACAAAATAGCCGCTGAAACCTGCCGGCTGACCCCATCCCTGGTAAATACGGTGGACAGGATTAAATCCCGCTATCTCATTCCTTTCCCTGCTGTACCAAACCATCCCCTGTTTCTCATCGCTGTTAGCCCTTATTGCAATGCATTTTGGCTTGTTCCCCGGGTATGTAAATCTCATCATGGCTGACCTTGATGTCGCGGTCAGTTCGGCAAGGATACCATGATCATTAAGGAGAACAATGTAGTAATAGGGAGAAGATCTTTCATTTGCATGGTTATATCCCGAAACCGGTGATCTTGTAATAGTATCAGGTATCTCCGAGATAAAAGGCATAATTGAAAAGGTCCCGTAATCCTGTGTACAGCTTCCGCTCATCCAGTGACTGCCTCTGAATCCCGTGATCTTCGTATCATCATAATAATAAGGTGATACGCATTTTGCCTTAGTTATCCTGGTTTCCGGTGTCCACAGTGTCATTCCGAAAGGTCTGCCGACAGCCGGAAAAGTCTGACCTTTCAGCTCTGTACCTGCACTGTGTCTTAGAGCGCTCACTGTCGTAGCCGGAGCAGTACCAATCAACGGGTCGACATATTTAACATAATTCTGCGCAGTTGCTGAATCCGAAATCAGAAATGCAATCAGAAAAATCAGTAATCTGGTATCCATGTTGTGTTTCAACTTTAATATTCAGTTCACCTTATAAAGTGATTCTTTCCTGA
>CAYQZL010000060.1:0-1772 GCA_964421975.1 uncultured Rikenellaceae bacterium | reverse complement strand
CGCCGGAAGCCGGAAGCCGGAAGAATCAATTAATCTTTAAAATATTCAATGTCCATATTGTAGTCCCATTTATCGAAATACAGATTTCCTCCTTTCCATTCGACTTCACCACGTTGAAAATCATATGGTTCACTTCTGAGATGTATTTTTTCAGGATACAAGCTTCCTGCAATTCCGTCATTGACGATCAGGCGATACGAATCAATACCCGTCATAAAGAATTGTCTGATTGTTTTATCTTCATTGGCCTGCAAATCATAGGAAATATCGGAAGGTACCCATCCGACACCCTCGAAATATATCTCACACCAGTCATGCAGATTTTCATGACCGGGAGGGACCATCCAGCCGCTCTGCCATCTGACCGGAATACCTTTATATCTGAGCATCGAAATATATAGTAATGTCTGCATTCCGCAGTCACCTCGTCTGTTATTGAGGACATATGCGGGTATATCGGGCATGGTTGAATATTCGAGAGCACCTGTCCAGGGAATATTTTCCTTGAACCATAAATATATTTTGCTAACAGTTTCAAAAGGATTATCATCAGGAGATGTAATACTGTCTGCCACTTTTTTAATATTATCCGAAAAACGGATCTGAGGCAGCTCTTCCCGGGTATAATTTTTATATAGTTCTGATTCACGGTCGTACAGCTCAGGTTCAATATCTTCCGGGTTAACATACAAACCTGACGATTCGTAGCTGAATGATACCGTAAAAACGGCAGATATACCTTTTACGGCTTTTTGTTCCATATAAATTGTTTTGTGTATGGATGAGTCAGGTGAAAATATAAAATCCTTTTGCGATGCTGAAATGAATTCAATTTTCTTTTGCCTTGGATGATTTGTCCTGGGCCAGGGTAGCCAGCAGCGTATTATTTCTCCCTCCGGCACAACGTCAGGATCTACTTTTAATGTATAGTTTATTTTCATGTTTACCGGAAATACAGGACCCTTATTCTTCCGTGAAGCTTCAATTATTTTTTTTGTATGGTCCATTCTTGCGATGAGTTCCGGATCACGGCTATTTTCCAGCAACTGTTCCTCTTTGTCTTCATGGAACAGTCTGAGCAGCACTATGTTTGATGGTGATCTTCTGAAATACATCATTTCCCCATCAATGATTCTCCGGTCAGACCAGTTCATTTTGTCCCATCGGCTCAGTATACTGTCATTGTACGGCAGCTTATAACTTTCAATTCTCCGGATGAACTGTTCAGCGGTAAGAGAATAATCAAGCCGTATTCTTTCTGAGATCTGTAATATACTGTCGGCTTTACGGATTAAAGAAGTTTCATCCGGGTAAGCCTTTCTAAGGGAATCGGTAAGATCTGACAGTTTTTGAAAATTACCTCTTTCATATTCAGTCACCAGTCTGTTGAAAAGTGCAGAAGGATCAGGCCTGTCACTGCAGGCCGTAAATAATATGATGATAATAGTGTAAACGCAGAACCGGGTGATTTTCATATGATGCCAGTTATAACCTGAGAAGTAAAAATAGTTTTCTTTTTAATGATATTAACAGAAAGATCAATTGTTTTTTAATTTTATAGTTTCTAAAATTGGTATTAACAAACAGCCATAAGATGAGCAAAATATTAATTTGTAATGTAATAAATCTGTTCATGACATGTTCTGCATCTGCTCAGAAAGGTCTGGATGAAAAGATCGACAGGGGTGTGGTTGCACAGTTAGGGATAGATAAGAAGTGAAGAGGTGAAGAGGTGAAGAGGAGAAGGGGAGAAGAGGGGAAGGGGGGAATGG
>CAYQZL010000059.1:0-24234 GCA_964421975.1 uncultured Rikenellaceae bacterium | reverse complement strand
ACACCCTATCCTACACTCTTTCCCTACACGACGCTCTTCCGATCTATATGCAGAGAAAAAAAGAAAACAGAAAGAATCAGCTAAAGTAAAGGAGGAATAAGGTATGGCACAGAATGAATCAGAAATCAGGTATTTAACTCCCCCGACTGTAGAAGTTAAAAAGAAGAAGTATTGCCGCTTCAAAAAGAATAAGATAAAGTATATCGACTACAAGGATCCCGAATTCCTTAAGAAATTCCTTAACGACCAGGGCAAAATACTTCCCAGAAGATTAACAGGCACATCTCTCAAATACCAGAGAAAAGTGGCACAGGCTATTAAAAGAGCACGCCATATTGCTTTACTCCCATATGTAACTGATCTTTTAAAATAAGAAGGAGCTGATATGGAAATTATATTATTGCAGGATGTAAAGAAACTGGGACAAAAAGATGACCTGGTACATGTAAAAGACGGTTATGGCAGAAATTATCTGATACCCAGGGGATTTGCTATAGCAGCCACTGCTTCGGCAAAGAAAATGCATGCCGAAAACCTTAAGCAGAGAGCCCATAAGGAAGAAAAGATCAAAGCTGAAGCTGAAGAACTTGCCGCTAAAATGGCAGATCTGAAACTGGTTGTTGGTGCAAAGACAAGTTCTTCAGGTAAAATATTCGGTTCGGTAAATACTATTCAGATAGCTGAAGCCCTGCGTGAAAAAGGATATGATATTGACCGCAAATCAATTTCACTTCCTGAAGATCAGATCAAGGAAATCGGTAAATACAAAGCTTCCATAAGACTCCACAGGGAAGTAAAAGTCGAAATTGATTTTGAAATTATTGCAGAATAAATCTCTGCAGAAGAATACAAAAGGTTGTTCCAGACTTCAAAACATTTTAACCGCAAAGATCGCTAAGGTTATATGCTAAGATCGCAAAGACCAATTTATATAAACCTTAACTTTGAGTCCTTAGCGCATTCTTTGCGCACTTTGCGGTTAAAAAGAAGTGATCTGAAACAGCCTTTATTTTTGTTATTTCCCCCCAAAGCCTTTACTGATTACATTTGAGGTCCGCCCGGATCATTTCGCAGCTATCGTCTCGATCTCTATCAGCGCTCCCATCGGAAGGTCCTTTACGGCAAATGCAGACCTTGCCGGATGATCCTTAACATAATGCTGCCCGTAAACTTCATTCATCGCCCTGAAATCTGAGATATCACTCAGAAAACAGGTCGATTTGACAACGTCTTCAAAACTGTATCCGGCAGCACCCAGTATTGCCTTTATATTCCTGAATATCTGCGTTGTCTGATCCCGGATACCTCCTTCCACAATTTTGCCGGTCATGGGATCAATCCCAATCTGTCCTGATACATAAAGTGTTCCGTTTACTTCAACAGCCTGGCTGTAAGGTCCGAGGGCTGCCGGTGCTTCAGATGTTTTAATGATTCGTTTCATAGTTATTAATTCAAAATTCAAAGTTTCAGAGTTTCAGAGTTTCAGTGTTTCAGAGTTTCAGTGTTTCAGTGTTTCAGAGTTTCAGTGTTTCAGTGTTTCAGTGTTTCAGGATTCCGATATCCCGGCTACGAAAGCCGGAAGCCGGAAACCGGACGCCGGAAACCGGATGCCGGAAGCCGGATGCCGCTTAATAATTATCATGATAATCTTTTCTCCTTTCATATTTAAGGTCAGAAAGGATCGGTGCTTTTACCCTGATTGAAAATTCCCACATTTTCATATTTCCATTGGGGATCCAGTTAAATGACATATCCCAGCAGTGAAGATCCCTTGTAACTGCTATCTGGGTCATGGTTATTTCTTTTCTTGTGAAGTCATATCCGCTGTTAAAAGTGATGTTCATCTTCTTTGTAAGGGAGAGATTACCGTTAACCATCAGTGTCTGAGTGAGCTGGGATGAATTATACAACTTCGTATAATTAATACTGTAAGCAACATTCATTGTCCACGGGACATCGAATTCCATATATCCGTATTCGTCAAAAAGAGCTGCACCATGGGATTCTCCCGGCTGTTCTGTTTCCTGACCCCGCAGATCTGACAACTCGTTACGTCCTCCCGGAGGAGAGGTACTTGCCTGTTTGCGCTTCGATTGATCCCTTTGAAGCAATTCATTAAGGCTGAAATCCAGACTCATCGTCACATTTGTAAGACGAAGCGGTTTTTTGGTTTCAGAATAATAAAACCTTCCGGTCTGTCGTCCTTTGCTGTCGAGAGCATATAAAGAAAAATTACCTCCTGCAGATATATTTATGTTCTGTAGCAATGATGTTCGCATTACCATATTTACAGGGCTCCAGTTAAGCGAATCGGCAAATACATTATATGATGTGGTAATTCCGAAATTGTCGATCAGTTTAACATTTTTAGGTTTCCCGGTGGTATCATCGCGTTCAAAGACTTTTGCTTCAAGTATATTGGTAAGACTGAATGAAACATTTCCGCTTCTTCTTGAGAGGGAAGGTGTTCCGAAAAGGCCTCCTTCAAAAATGGAATATTCTTCCATTCTGCCTGTTGTATCTGACTGAACCTGACGGTACAGATTGGTGCTAAGACCCTTAAGAAAGGGGATATAACTGAAACTCACAGAAGGTTTCATCACATGCCTTATAGCCTGTACCCGCGAATCAGGATTTGTGAACTGAAACAAGCCAAAGATTTGCGGACTATAGCCTGCACTTATTGACGGATTTATTGAATGACCATAGTAGTAGCCTCTGATCGTATCTTTCAGAACAATGGGTCTGACCTGGTTTGTTTCAGGATCTATATAATTTATATCCCATGTTTTGTTTATTTTCTGGGTATAAAGCACCCCGTTGTATGACAAGGAAGGTGAGATTGAAAAATTCCTGAACGGCCGTAATTGAAAACTCAAAGGTATCTGGTGAGAGAATCCGCTTCTCATATTATCCCACACTTTATTTGTGAATAAAAGGCTGTCGTAAGTGGAAATCTGGTTATCGACCTTGGCCGTATATGAAAATGACAGTTCCTGGTACCACTTACCCGGCCCTGACTGGCGTCTGCTCTTGAGAGGATAGATCCTCGACATGCTGAAATCCATTTTGGGCAGGTTCAGATTGACGGTTGGATATTTTCCCCTTATGTTCTGACTGTGGTTCATGCTTGCCGAAAAGTTGAAAGGGGTTCCCTCCCATGTCTTCGAATAGCTTATACTTGACTGCCGTTGTGTTGTGATATGATCATTAAGGTTATAGCTGTTATTCCTGTCGAATCCACTGGAACTCATATTTACGCTTGCAGAGAACCTTGATCCCGGGCGGGCTTTTGCGTTCTGGCTGTAATTCCATGCGATGTTGTAGTTGGCTGCCTTCCGGTAATCAGGTAATCCTTTATGACCGCTTATATTGTTTGCATAAGTGAATGAAAAGTTACCACTGTACTTATACCTTTTATTATAGTTGGAAGCAACGGTTGTCAGCCACGAACCATTTGTAAAAATGTTCCCTTTCAGGGTAAGGTCGAAATAATTATTAAGAGCGAAATAATAACCTCCGTCCGTAAGGGCATATCCCCTGCCCTCTTCATAGTGAGGTTTGGGCATTAATATTCCTGATGCCGCACGCTTGGTCTGTATGGGAAAATATCCGAAAGGAAGGAACAGCGGCAGAGGCACACCTTCCAGTACCAGGTTTCCCGGTCCTGAAATGATTTTTTTACCCGGATATACTTTTGCTCTCGGAAGGTTTATGTAAAAGTGTGGTGTATCAGCTTCACATGTTGAATATGTGCTTCTGTATATATTGGTACTGCCATCTTCAAGCATTTTGGCCACCCTGCTTCTGAGCAAACCATCTTCCTGCTGGGTTGCAATCACTTTAACAACAGCCTGTCCCGATTTGAAGTTGTATGTCAGCGTATCGGCATTATATGTATCAGATCCTACCTGCAAAACAGGTTTTCCGGTTACGGTACCCGATGTATCCTTTATCCCGGTAGCAAAAACCTGACTTGTCTCCATATTGAATTCGATTGAATCGGCAGTGATCTTTATATTATCATAATTGACCTCTGCATTTTTAACAAGAGTGGATTTCTTATTGATAAGATCGTTTTTCTTGTATCCGTCAGCTTTGTAAGTAACCTGTTTTTCAATAGCTTCAGGAGATATTTTTTTAAGGAGAACCGTATCTGTCATGACAGAATCCTGCCTGATAATCAAGGAGTCAGGTGCGATAAAGTTTTCCTGGGATAACAATGAAACAGACAGGAGCATCACAAGGAACACTACAAGTAACCGCTTTTCTTTAATAAAATACAACTTTAATGCTATTTTTGTACTGTTTTTGTGTGACGTCATGATGTCGGCGGTAAAACTATTAAAAAAAACGCGAACTAAACATGTGCACAGTTTATAAAAACGGCAAACACTATACCATTTATATATATAGTATAGCTTTCCTTCTTTTTTTTATGTTGAATGTTATAAATGCTTCACCAGGACCAAGGGCCGGAGGAAAATGGGTGATCGTGCTTGATCCCGGACACGGGGGCAGGGATCCCGGTGCCCTGGGATCTTTCAGCCAGGAAAAGAATATCAACCTTGCCATTGCACTGAAAACAGGTGAATACCTTGCACAAAACCTGAAAAACGTTAATGTGGTCTATACGAGGGATAGCGATGTAACCGTCGATCTTCTTGACAGACCACAGATTGCAAACCGTAACAAGGCTGATATGTTTATATCAATACATGCGAACTGGGCCAAAAACAAGAATGTAACGGGTGCGGAAACTTACATCATGGGACTTGCAAAGGATGAGGATAACCTGGCTGTGGCAATGAAAGAGAACGAGGTGATCCTTCTGGAAGATGATTATTCAAGCAGATATCAGGGATTTGACCCTAAGTCACCAGAATCATATATCATCTTCACATTAATGCAGAATGTATATCAGAAACAGAGCACCGATCTGGCAATGAAAATCCAGAACCAGTTCAAGGAAAGAGCCAACAGGAATGACAGAGGTGTCAGGCAGGCCGGATTCTGGGTGCTTTTCAATACCACAATGCCTTCCGTACTGGTTGAAACCGGATTCATCACCAATCTGGCAGAGGAAAAATATCTCAATTCCAATGATGGGCAGGATTATCTGGCTTCAGCAATCTATAGGGCAATAAGGGATTATATCAATAATATTGACAATATGAGCAATTTCGGGCTCACTGAAAAAGAAGTCAATAAAGAAAACATACCCCCCGCTGCTGAACCGCTTGTGAAAGCAGACGACGGAATAGTCTTTATGGTTCAGGTCGCTTCAGCTTCAGCCAGAACTGAAACCACTCCGGGAAATTTCAAAGGTCTTGCAGATATTATGGAAATCCATTTCCAGGAACGTTATAAATATGTGACAGGCAGATTTACAGAATATGCCGATGCTGTCAAATACAGAAGAAAAATTGAGGAAATATTTCCCGATGCATTTGTGATTGCACTAAAAGACAACAAAATATTACCTTTACAGCAGGCACTGGACCTTAAAAAGAAAAAATAAATCCTTGAATATCATGAAAATCTCAAATGAAGTCAAAGTAGGTGCAGCTGCACTGATCACAATAATTGTTTTTATATGGTTGTTCAACTTCCTTAAAGGCAAAGATTACTTCAGGAAGACTTCATATTATTATAGTGTATTCGATGATATAGGAGGCCTTTCCGAATCAAGTCCGGTAGAAATAAATGGTTATAAGGTCGGCATTGTCCAGGATATAAGCCTGCTCGATCAGACAAGCGGCAAACTGCTGGTTGAATATTCAGTAAGTAACGATTTCACACTTCCTGTTAACTCGGTAGCTGAAATACTGCCGGTTTCAATCATTGCCGGTATGAAGGTGCAGTTTAACATCGGGGACGGTCCGGGATTTTATAGGGAAGGAGATACGATTCCCGGAAAACTGTCCAAATCGATCATTGTCAGTATTGAAGAACAATTCGGACCAATTAAAGATAAGCTGCTTTCTCTTGTGGTAGTCCTTGATTCGGTTATCAGCTCGGTTGATGAAATACTGGATCCGGAATTCAGGAATAATGTTAACGATATTGTGACAAATCTTAAAAACACAAGCGGAAGTGTTGATGAAATAATAGGATCAAAGGAAACAGATCTTAAAAATGCAGTGACAAATCTGACAGACTTTTCCAGAATGCTTTCTGATAATTCACCAAAAATAAGCAATGCTGTAAACAATCTTGAAGCAATAAGTGATACCCTTGCCGCATCCGATATTTTTACCACGATGACAAATCTGAGGAAGAGCCTGAAGGAAACATCTGAGATACTTTCAAGCCTTAATGAAGGTAAAGGAAGTGCAGGACAATTACTTACAAATGATTCACTCTATACAAACCTTTCGGGTACGCTGGCAAATCTCAGCTTGCTTTTGCAGGACATGAAAGCCAATCCAAAAAAATATGTACATTTTTCTTTGTTTGGCAAAAAAAATATTGCTTCCGAATGATCGTATTTCAAAAAATTCACACTATCTTTTCGTCGTGAAAGAGATGTGAAGTCATGTTAAAATAATCCGCGTTTTTTTGAACGTTGTTTGGTTATGATTCTGAGTTTATAATGGATTGTTATACATTATCAACATGACATTCTCATGTGTTAACTAATTGATTTACTGTTATTTATGAAAGAAAATTATTTTTACCCGAGATAAGTTACTGATGGATAAATCCATATACTTTTTTCGATAAAATCAAGTAAAAATAATTTTTTTTTTAAGTTTTTTTTTTACAAATATTGCTTAAGAAATGAGCTTGATTACGTCCTTATAAAACAACCATTCTAAATGAACAAAACACATCACGATGTCTGGAATAACTGTCTGCAAATTATTAGGGATATAATACCTTCGATCAGTTATAAAACCTGGTTTGAGCCTATAGTACCTCTCAAACTTGAGAATAATATTCTTACCATTCAGGTACCCAGTCCTTTCTTTTATGAGTATCTGGAAGAGCAGTATATTGATATTCTCAGGAAGACGCTCAGGCGTGAGATTGGTACTGATGCCAAACTTGAATATAATGTCGTGATGGAAAACGCCAATTTTTCTGACGGAAAACCATATACGGTAAGATATCCGTCCCGGAACAAGACAGATCTTCATAACAAGCCACTGCAGGTTCCCTTTGATGTCACACAGCCTTCTATTAAGAATCCTTTTGTAATACCCGGTATAAAGAAGCTGCATTTTGATCCGAAGCTTAATCCTGATTATAACTTCAACAATTTTGTCGAGGGTGAATGCAACAGGCTTGCACGCTCGGCAGGAATTGCCGTGGGTAACAATCCGGGCGGAACCGCATTCAATCCTCTCATGATCTATGGCGATTCAGGTCTCGGTAAAACACATCTTGCCCAGGCTATCGGGATACTTGTAAAGGAAAAGCATCCTGATAAGACAGTTCTTTATGTAAATGCCAATAAGTTCCAGACTCAGTTTGTCGAATCTGTAAGGAATAACAACAAAAATGATTTTCTTCATTTCTATCAGATGATCGATGTGCTCATACTTGATGATGTACATGAGTTTGCGGGAAAGGAAAAAACACAGGACACCTTTTTCCATATCTTCAATCATCTGCATCAGTCGGGCAAACAACTGATACTCACATGCGATAAACCGCCTGTAGATCTTCAGGGCATGGAACAAAGGCTGCTGTCGAGATTCAAATGGGGGCTGCAGGCCGATCTTCAGAGACCCGATTATGAAACAAGGCTTGCCATATTAAGGAAAAAAGCTTATAATGACGGTATCGAACTTCCTGACGAGATATTTGAATACCTAGCTGTCAATATTTCCAATAATATCCGCGAACTTGAAGCTGTACTGATATCACTTTATGCCCAGTCAACTCTTAACCGCAAAGAAATAACCCTCGACCTGGCACGTATGATGGTCGAAAAACTTGTAAGTACCACCAGGAAGGAAATTACAATTGATTATATACAGAAAATTGTATGTGAATATTATAAGATACCTATCGATCTCATACAGGGAAAGACCAGAAAGAGGGAGATAGTACAGGCACGTCAGGTTTCAATGTACTTCTCAAAGAATCTTACAAAAGCCTCTCTTGCCAGCATAGGCTCACATATAGGTGGCAAGGACCATGCTACGGTACTACATGCATGCAAAACAGTAAATAACCTTATTGACACTGATAAGCACTTCAGAAGTCAGATCAATGAAATTGAAAAGAAACTTAAAGTTTAATAAATGAATAAGAAACATTTCTCAGATAAATTCTATGAGAAATACGGGAACAGGAATGAAAAGCCTGTTCTTTTTTTCTCTCCCGGCAGGGTAAACCTGATCGGTGAACATACCGACTATAACGGCGGATATGTTTTCCCCTGTGCACTCAACTACGGAACTTATCTTCTTGTAAGAAAGACCCGAGATACAAAACTTAAATTCAGTACACTCAATTTTAACAATGATGAGGAAGCAGTTATCGACGGTTTATTCATCAACAAGGGGAAGACATGGATTAACTATCCTCTTGGAGTTATTAATGAATTCCTGAAAAGAGGTAAGAATATAACAGGGATGGAACTGCTTTATTACGGTGATGTCCCGAACGGGGCAGGCCTCTCCTCTTCGGCATCCATTGAAATGGTTACTGCTGTTGCGCTTAATGAACTCTTTGAAGCCGGATTCAGCACTCTTGACCTGGTCAGAATGAGTCAGAAGGCTGAAAATGAATTCGTAGGAATGAACTGCGGTATTATGGACCAGTTCGCAGTCGGATTCGGGAAAAAAGATCATGCCATTTTCCTCAACTGCGATACTCTTGACTTCGAAAATGTACCTCTTATATTGAATGATTGCTCTCTGATAATTACAAATACAAATAAAAGACGAGGATTAACCGATTCAAAATATAATGAAAGAAGAGCGGAATGTGAGAAAGCAGTAGAACTGCTGCAAACATACCGGGCTGTGAAAAACCTCAGTGAACTTGGCAATGAAGAATTGCCGGAACTGGAAAAATATATAGCGGATCCTGTCGTGAGGAAAAGGGCCTTTCATGTAATAAGCGAAAACGGCCGTGTACTTGAAGCTGTTAAAGTACTGAAAGAAAATAATCTTGCCAGGTTCGGAGAACTCATGAACCAGTCTCATGATTCACTGAAAGATGACTATGAAGTAACAGGTATAGAACTGGACACTCTTGTTTATGAAGGAAGAAAGCTCCCGGGTGTGATTGGTACCAGAATGACCGGAGCCGGATTCGGGGGCTGTACAGTTTCAATCGTACTGACAAAAGATACCGAAAATTTCATGGCAAAACTTGCAAAAGCTTATACTGAGAAAACCGGACTCATTCCTGATTTTTACCTGCCCGAAACAGGAAACGGAGCAGGTAAACTGCCATACTGATAACTACGTATTAAAAAACGTATTAAAATACATATTAAAAGACGTATTTTAATACGTTTTTTATTTCAGGTATCTGAACTTTGTTTTGTCAATATCTTTTACACATCTGAAACCTACCGTTTCACTCCTGTCGAAGCCCGGAGATACAAGGAGCATGATCTGTGTACGGTCGAGGGGCTGGGGTCCGCCCTGAATATACCACCAGCTTGATTCGGGTTTATAAAAGCTCCCTCCTCTTATAACGATGAAATAATTTGTTCCGTTGAAATACATGTCATTTGTCATCTGCCACACATTGCCCACCATATCCATAACTTCATAAGGACTCTGTCCTTTCGAAAATGCATCCACGGGAGTGGGTCTGTCAAAGGCATTATTACAGTTTGTTGCATGGAATTCATTACCCCATGGCCACTTACGCATATCGGTACCCTGTGCTGCCAGCTGCCATTCTGCTTCTGAAGGAAGCCTCTTTCCTGCCCATTTGGCATAAGCCGCCGCATCCTCGTAACTGATATAAACAACAGGATATCTGTCCTGTCCCTGCCGGTACATTCCCGATGACCAGTGCCTCAGATACCGTGTGGTATCTGCCGGCCGGTAACCTGTCCTTACAATAAACTCATAATACTGGGCATTGGTAACAGGAAATTTGTCAATAAGAAAAGTATCTACAGTCATATTCCTTGTACTGACCTGCGGATACGGTATGAATTCATCTGTTGTACTTACACTGAAAGAAAAAGTTGTTCCGGGTACCATGACCATATCTGAAGGTTTTGCCAAGGCCCCGGGTGACCGGATCAAGCGGCTTACCAGCCAGGGTCTCCCCCCTTTGATCCTGACCACGTTCTCATCCTTAAGAATATCATTTTCTGTGAGCTGAACAACAACCTTCCCTTCAAAATGGCCAAACAGATTCTGCAGGCTGACTACAGTGTCCCTTGTAATATTCAGATCTTTTTTTTCCGTATTATATGAAGGATTTCCTTTCCAGAAAGTAACCCTTCCTTTCCCCGGCGCTCTGATACTGAGCGAATCACCACCCTTAAGCTGCGATCTCAAAATATCGGGAAATCCTGCAATGCAATCAACAGATCCTTCCCTTCTGGTACCTGTCCGGTCAACAGGCCAGCCATCTGCCCTTACATTAATTGTCAGTCTTCCGTTTACCTTTTCAGGAACAAGGTTCTCGTGATTCCAGAGTGATACATAATGATATCCGCTCTGATCTGAGACTTCAAACAGTTTACCTGAATAACCCTCCGGACGCAGATTCAGGATTGTATATATCATTTTATCGTCAGATGACCACCTGTTAACAAATATATTATCATCAGATGTTTCAATAAGAGGGGTCCAGTTCAGGTCATGGAAGACATCTGTATTCTGCCGTAAAAGGAATGTAGTTTGTGCAAGATACTCCTTATCAGCATCATAATCCTCATTTCTGCCACCCGGACGGAACATATTAAGTTCGGTGCCATAACCGTTGAAAAAAGATACGGCAACTTCGCGGTGGATAATATCTTCTCCCACATCGCACACCCTGAAGATCGCAAAATCGGGTTTTATCAGTTTATTGAGGTTAAGTTCCGGACTTAAAAAAATGGCATTATGTACTCTTCCCGAAACAATTCCCGGCATATCTTTAACAACCGCCATACCTTCGGAATACATTACCACACCCTTTTTTACACTGTCTGCGGCTGACTGGAGCGAACGGCTTGAACTGCCGCTGGTATCGAGTATAACACCGTCTGCATCAATTTCTTTAATTATTGAGGCCATTCCCTTGTAATGATCCTCTTTTCGTGTGCTAAGGTCCCATGGATTATAAGCAATAAAGAACCTGGTTCCGTAATTGCGGCCCAGTCTGACAAAATTCCTGAGCTGATTTATCCCTCCGGGAAGAGCCCTGTACATATCCCACTGGTTCCTCTTATCGAGACCAAGCCGTGGCCATGTGGGCCATAATCCGAAAACATCAACCTTGCCGAATTCACTGATACTTTTCTTGAGAAGATCCGGATATGTATATTTTCCGGTCTGCCTGTCATAAAACTCCCTGTCCCATGCCATCTGAAGAATTATCAGGTAACTGTCTCTAATCCAGGCAAGATCGCTCCGCTCGTACAATGAATTGTCAAAACTCTCCAGATCAAACAAATACTTGTCCCTGAACATAAGCCGTATGCCTTCCTGCCATTCTCCTTTATAAAGACTGGTATACATTGTATAATGAACAGCTGATCCCGGAGGCAGTAGGGTTTCATATCTTTTTTTCAGAGCTTTGGTTACACCTGTTCTTCTGGTCACTGCACAAACGGAATGATCACCGGCTGAAAATGACGAATATCCGAGTTCCCATGCATTGTCCGGAAGGATTACTCCCACAGGTCTTCGCCCGGGTCTGAACAGATATGCCCTGGCCAGCCCCGGAGGACCAAAACCGGTAATATATACCGATGATCTGTCTTCTCCGTATGGAACAACATTACTTATTGTAACGGTGTCATTCCCTGTATTTGCAAATGATATACCGCATATCCATCCGGGAACAGATGGATCGGGAAGACTAAAAGAAATTTTCAGTTTATTGTTGATTGTCTGTGAAAAGACCGAGTCATTTTTAATAGCCGGATTATCGGCAGAAGTATAATACTTACCGTTAAACTGAAAACTGAATAAAGGGCGTGGGATATCCGGATTAAGAACTGTGCTGTCAGATAAATATATCCTGCCTGTTATCAGACCTCTTGTCGCTTCAATTCCAATCTGCTCAATCTGTTGGGAATGAAGCTGTTGGAAGGGAATAAAAAATAAGATCGTTAACAGGTGGAAATATCTGTACGGATATGATATATATTGTTTAAAACATTTCAGCATCTTAAAAACCTCAATAAGTATTGTTAAACAGCTAATTGTCAAATATAAAATTTACCATTAAGATAATCGAATTAAATAACATAACACTTAAAAAAAAATTGTTTTATAAAAGTGCAGGAATTACAAAAACCTTCATAAAGAGGTGGAAATTTGTTTTGTAAATTAAATAGTTGTATTTTTATGCATCTTTCCTGAATCAGATAAAAGGATGCGAGGTAAAGTCAAATTAGTCAAGTATTTTATATTATTTAGTACCATTGCGATTTTTGCAAGCTGTGCTCCTTCGAAGCAGAATCCGTATTATAAGAAAAGAGCCGAAGCTTCGAAGGTCAACACTTCACAACTGGGCCGAAACAGGTATTATTTCTCATCCGGTTATCAGAAAAAGCTGCTTAAAAGCTACAAGAAGAGAAAGTTTTAAGCTCAGTCATCGCATAAAAAAGTTAACCCGTCATATGCAAGGGATATACCGGGTGGTAAATCCTTATTTACTTCTTCGTGGAGCCCCATCTGATGACTGATATGTGTAATATAGGCTTTCCGGGGTGATATTTCCCTTATAAAATCGAGAGCTTCGCGCAGGCTGAAATGGGATATGTGCTTCTCTTTACGCAAAGCATTTATTACCAAATACTTTACTCCGATCAGCTTTTCCCTGCTTTCCTGGGGAATATAGTTTGCATCGGTTATATAGGCAAAATCCCCTACCCTGAATCCGTAAATTTCGAGATGCAGATGTCTTACTCTGATTGGAATGAGTTCGATTCCTTTTATCTTAAAGCTATGATCGTTAACCGCGTTAAGTCTCATTTTTGGTATTCCGGGATACTGATATTCGGCAAATACATAAGAGAATTCGCTTTTTACCGCATTCTGAACACGCTCCTCGGCATATATATCTATTGCATCCTGACTTTTATAATTAAATGCCCTTACATCATCCATGCCAGCAATATGATCTTTATGTTCATGAGTCAGAACTATCGCATCAAGCTTTCTAACATTTTCCCTGAGCATTTGCTGGCGGAAATCAGGCCCTGCATCAAAAATCAGAATAATTCCATCTTTTTCAAGTAACAATGAAGTCCGTAACCTCTTGTCATGCGGATCATGTGATAAGCAGGTCCTGCATTCGCAGGCTATGACAGGAACTCCCTGTGATGTACCGGTTCCTAAGAAAGTAATCTTCACAACAGATTTATTTGGTGACAAACCTATATTAAAAAAAAATAACCGCAAACAGGAAAAGTCATTTTTTGCCTGAATGGAGGATATCTATATTTTACTATATTTGAAAAACTTATCTGTTGTGAAAGGGAAGCTGTATCTTATTCCGGTGACACTCGGAGGAAATGATTTCCGGGCTGTTATTCCTGACAATGTGCTTGATATCACCAGGCGTCTGAGGGTTTTTGTTGTTGAAGAAATAAGAAGTGCAAGGAGGTATCTCAGGCTTATTGACAGGGAATTTCCGATTGATGACAGCAGGTTTTTTGAGCTCAATGAACACACTCCGGAAGAAGGGATAAGTCATTATCTCGATCCCCTTATGGATGGTTCAGATACAGGTTTATTGAGTGAAGCCGGGATGCCGTGTATAGCTGATCCGGGATCAAAGCTTATTGCCATTGCCCATAGAAGGAAAATAACTGTAATTCCCCTGACCGGTCCTTCATCTGTTCTGATGGCTTTAATATCCTCGGGTCTGAACGGTCAGAGATTCGTGTTTCACGGATATCTGCCCGTTAAACCGGCAGAAAGAAACGCAAAGATAAGAGAACTGGAAAATAATGCACGGGAAGGTTATGCTCAGATCTTTATGGAAACACCATACCGGAACCAGAAGATGCTGGAATCAGTTCTTGGCATCTGCAAAAGTGAAACTCATTTATGCATTGCAGCAGATCTGACACTTCCGACAGAATATGTCAGAACGATGAAAATATCGGATTGGAAAAACAACAAGCCTGATCTCGATAAAAGACCTGCCGTTTTCATCATACAATAGGATTATTTCTTTCCGATACCCGGCACTATGCTATCCAGCCTGACATCGAATAACAGAGGAGTATATGCCGGCATAAAATAACCGGAATTACCATACCCCAGATATGAAGGGATCAGCATTTTAGCTGTACCTCCCTCTTTTATAAGTAATATACCTTCATCAAAACCCGGGATCACATAGCCTTCTCCGGCTGGAAAAACATACGGATCCTTATCAACATTCGAAGTAAATTTATAACCATCCAGATAATAACCTTCATAATAAACAAACACGGTGTCGCCAACCAAAGGTTTCTCACCATCCCCGACATTAACATCCATATAATACAATCCACTCTCCCTGAGCGTAAAAGTAAGATCGGGGTGATTGTTAAGATAATTCATGATCGATTCTTTCTCTTCTTTTTCATACTTCTTTGTCAGGTCACAGGAAGTAAGAAATATCAATCCTGCGAACAAAATAAATCCAAGTACTTTCTTCATCTCTATCATTCTTCTTTAATTATTTTATCATGGTATTTGTTGTAACTTATCATCATTATTTTCAGCCTGACTTTTCAGTTACTGTTATTTCTGTTTAAAATCTTTATCTCATATACTATGACTGATCTTGCAGGTATTCTTTTACCGTCACCTTTCAGTCCGAAAGCGAGGTATGGAGGGATTATCATTATAGCTTCTCCCCCGTATCGAAGCATTTTTAATCCCTGTGTCAGCCCTGCCGGTATATCGCTTCTGCCAACAATAACCTCCTCAGGTCCGTCCTCATCCGATGAATAACAAACTGTTCCGTCAAGGAGAGAACATTTATATTCCATTATAATCCGGTCATTATCAGATAGCAATTCTCCCTCACCCCCGGATATTATCCTGTACCATAAGCCTGAAGGGCTTTCATTCATTTTAAGGTCTCTTCTCTCGATATAACTTTCAATTCTTTCCCTGTCTTTCTGAATAAGGTACCTGTTAAGGTCGGCCATTTCCCTTTTACCTGGAGCAGATTTGTCAGCAGTCCGTTCCGCTGCCTGTTTACAGGAAAAAAGTCCTGAAAGGAATAACGTAATTATCAGGGCTTTTATTTTCATCCTCTAATTATTGCCGTTAAACCGCTTGAAATTCTCTTTCAGAACCTTCAGAAAATATGAGATAGAATTTTCGATTGTATCTTTGTATTCACCACCTGAAGCATTCATATGTCCGCCACCTGAAAAGAACTGTGAAGCAAATTCATTTGACGGGAAATTACCTTTCGACCTGAATGATAATTTTACAAATCCATCCTTTTCAACAAAAAAAGCTGAAAAGATTATTCCTTTAATTGATAAAGGCAGGTTAACAAAACCTTCAGTATCTCCTTTAACGTATTTATAAGCAGCAAGATCATCTTTTTTGAGCCAGATATATGCAGTCTGGTATTCAGGAAGGATCACCATCCTCTCATTCAGGGCGAAACCCTGGAGTCTGAGCCTTGTTTCAGAAAAATTACTATATAAAAGGCTCAGTATCCTGTCTTTATCGATACCATTCTCAAGAAGACGGGCAACCAACCTGAAAGTCCGGCTTGTATAACTGCCATGTTCAAAATTGCCGGTATCGGTAACAATACCGACATATAATGCTTCCGCGTATGCATTGCTGAAAAAAGGTTTCCCGTTAACAAGTGTGATTATCTCGTGAACCAGTTCAGCAGTAGATGAAAATGAAGGATCTGATATTTCGATATCAGCAAAACCCCTCGGATTGAGATGATGATCAATGATTACCTTCACTGCAGGCGAATTGCTCACAATTTCTTCCATTTCCCCCAGCCTGTCAGGCTGATTAAAATCAATCATTACGATCAGATCGGCTTTTTCAATTATCTGTCTGCAATTTTCTTTCTGACGGATAAATATTCTGATCTTTTCTGATCCATACATCCATTTGAGAAACTCCTGCAGATTATTCGGAGTTATCATTTCAACTTTTTTCTTTCCTGACTTAAGATAATAATAAAGTGCCAGTTGTGATCCAATGGCATCACCATCAGGATTAATATGACTGATCAACAGTATATTTTTTGAGTTGATAAAATGTTCAGATAATCGTTTTGTATATTTAGATAAATCTGGCATATTTGCTGCGCATATTTCAAGGGCGTAAAGATAAGCATAATTCCTTTTGCGAAGCGCCGGATGTTCAATAACAAAACAGGTATATATGGAGGGTGATTTTACATTTGCTATCATAAAACCCAATGCAGTGCGAACCGGTAAAACAGGTCCGATACTTGGAATGATAAATGAAGCCGGATTTGAGATCTCTGCAATGAAAATGATAAATATGACAGTCCAGCAGGCTGAAGCATTTTATGAGACACACATGGGAAAGCCATTCTTTGAGGGTCTGGTGGAATTCATGACATCGGGTCCTGTTGTTGCTATGATACTCAGGCGCGAAAATGCAGTTGAGGAGTTCAGGAAGCTTATCGGAAACACCAATCCTGAAGTAGCGGAACCGGGTACAATTAGGAAATTATTTGCTGTTACGGAACGTATGAACGCTGTTCACGGTTCCGACAGTGACGAAAATGCCAAACGAGAGGCTGATTTCTTCTTTTCCGATATTGAGAGGTTCTGATTTTCATTTTTCATTTACTGTTATGGATAATATACCGGTTGCTGACTTTTCTGACAAAAAAACTCTTGAAAAGTATTCATCAGCCTATACTCTCTCCGACATGGAGATCTTTATCTTCCCGGAACTGTTCTATCCGCTTGTTCTTGCAAATATTATGTCTCCGATTATCTGGGAATGGAGAAAAGATCCCTGGTTTAACGATATTGAAAAAAAGAGTTTCAACTTCAAAATCAACAGGATCAAGCAATTTATAATCCAGAATTATGTATTCAATCTCGATCTGGCGACATGGGGCCTGACGTCCAAGACCCGGGAGATCGAAAGGTTCAGGGATTTTTTCGATCCGGAGCTTCTCAGACAGTCGAATGCCTTATTCGGATACGAGGGCGATAAGTATTATTTTGACATTGATATACGTAAACATTTCGGTCTTGATAAATTGAATTCTGATATCATTCCCTACTGGAAGACTGAAACTGTTGAAGCAATGACTGCTTTCCGGTTCAAAAATAATTTCTCAACCGGGGCCGGAGAATGTGTTTCATTATCTGCACTTTATGCAGCAGCAATATTCATCATTGCCGGAATTCCGCTTGAAAAATTATTCCTTATAGCCACCCCCCTTCATTCACAGAATTTCATTCTTGAAAAAGAGGGTGTAATAACCAACAACCGCAGGATTGTTACAAAACACATGTGGTTCAACGGTACCTCTCTTTCGGAAAAAGCAAGAAGGGCGCTGGAGAATGAAAAAGTAACCATTGTAAGTCATATTTCGGGTTATATTCATATGATATACAGGAATGCAACTATAAACAGGGAATCTTATAATCTCTTTTCAAAAAAACTGAAAGAGTTCCTGGTTACTGATCTCACAATTCCGGTTTTTATCAACTTCCTCAGGTTCAAATCAAAATACAAATCTCTTTTCCAGGTTGAATGTGAGTGTTCAGGCATAAAACGTTATATCACTCTGGAAAAAATGTTTGAATATGAACATACCAGCAAGTATAGTGTCTCGGCTGACACCAGGGAATTACTCATAAAGGAGATTGAAGGAGATGAATTTCATCTGAGCCCGTTTCAGGGGAAGATCCTTTTAAACAAAGCGGAGGAAATAATAAACACATTTAAAAAGTCAGAGCTTAAACTTATTGAGGATCAATTCATAAGTCTTAACGGAGGAATTGCGAAAGAGATGATAGTTGATATGTTCAGGGATCTGTCGGTCTTCATTTCAACAAATCCGAAGCTTCCGGATGACAATAAAGACTATAGCGAAGACATCATCCCGGAAATATCGGTTGATAACAGCCGTGAAGAAATTATTGAAACGATACATAAAAATTCCCTCAGATCTGAAATGGCCCTGCTTACCCTTTATGTTTACAGGCAGATGGATAAGACCGGATGGCTTCCGTTCGTAAAAGCTGCGATAGAACGCAATCCTGTCTGCTTCAATGATCTGTACGGTAAAGACTTAGCAGAAGTATATACTATTCTGGACTGTCTTCCTGATGTATCAATTTACGATGGTAAGCGGATGGCACTTCCGGATGAGGTCTGGAATTTCAAACGGGGAGACGGCATCGAAAAAGCATTTTTGCTGGCTGATTTCATTGTTCACAAAGATCCCTCTGCAGAAGTGATTATCCACAGCGGGAATAATAATGTCATTCTGAAACATTCCGGTATCGATTATTCATTCAGAACAGGGAAGAATCTACCGAAACACATCCGTATCTTCGGTAATAATTATGAAATCACGTAAAAGGGACAAGCCATGGCGTGTCCCTACACATCCTGTTTAATCAGAACTACCTTATTCCTGTCTGTTTTGGCGATTGCATTAATAAAATTCCTGAATTCTTTGTAATTATCATTTGTAATCTCCGATTCGCGAAGTTCAAGAAACCTTTTCAGAATCAATCGGTCGCCTTTTGTTTCAAGATTATAAACAAATCTGCCGAATTCATTCTCGATTATAACATTATCTGGTTTGTAATCAACTATGTAATGCAGAGGAAGCGTATAAACAACTGAATCTGATGTCATGACCGGTAAGGGGATCCTTAGATTTACCGGTTGCTCCTGAATGAAATCCTGAATTGAAATTACAGGATTAAAGTACATTCTTTCACCATTTAAAGTACTGAAATTCTTTATTGTGAGCTGGTACTCAAGTTCTGCTGTAGGATCCTCTGTCTTATTTTCAATGTATTTTGCCGATGAAATGTTGAAATCGTTAAATCTCAATCCTGAATACAGCGATTCTTTTATTTCGTCTTCAGATTGCATTGCATAACGCATGGTTGCTGATCCATAGTGGTAACCAGAATAATAACCGGACATCTTTCCCGATGATGCTCCGAGTACATTCAGGAAAAAAGAACCGTTCCTCCTGATCATGTTCCGGGACCCGGCAAATGAGCGAGTCCTTGCCTGTATTCCTCCTTCGGGCGTTATAAGCAGAACATTTTTTCCTGAAGTACCGATACCCAGATAATTGAACGGATATGTCTGGCTTGTACATTCCAGCCAGATAGTATCGTTGGGCATCGGGACACACAGAATCACATGGTTGAACTCATTATTGACAAAATCCTTGTTTATATCCGATACCGGGCTTTGTTTTACAAGTGTATAAATAGAACTGATACCTGCTGCTTTCAGAAGTGAATAAGTATAATTGACCAGAGCTTTACAATCACCGAATCCGTTTTTGGCAACTGCCGAAGCATCAGCAGTACGGAATCCTCCTATTCCTATCTGAATAGAAACATATCTGGTTTTCGATTGCATGTATCCGTAAATCAGTCTGGCTTTTTCCCTTGGATCTTCTGTTCCTGAAACAAGTTTTTTAACTGCATCAGTTTCAGACTGTGGAAGTGCATCCCTGCCTTTATTTATCTCATACATCCATTTACCGAATTCTTTCCATGAGCGCATTGAACCTTTGAACCCGCCATAATCATAATCCAGAGGGGCAGCATACACTGCTGGTGTTTTATAAACCTGCCTTATTGTGTTATCATCCGTTTCATAGGCCGGTATATTTTCTTCCTGCCAGGTATATATTTTTATGTCATCCCTGATCACTGAGTCCACACTGTTTTTCAGATACTTTTCATAATACCTCAGTTTCATATCGGAGGGGACTAAAAACTGAATACCGGATCTCTGAACAGACACATCCGGGGAATCCTGAAAACTCCATGAAGGATAATTCAGCAGGCTGGAATACGTGATCTCATATTCATATTCGATAGTATAGGGGAACTTAAATATAGGAAAGTAAAGCAGTTTAATCCGGTCGTCGGAATAAAATGTGCCACCACTGATCGCACTCATATCAAAAACATCCTGAGCTCCAAGTGCTTCTATTATACTGCCTTTCTGATCATATATCATGCCTCTGATACCGGTCACTTTTGAGTATTTGTCATACATTACCGTTAAAAGCCTGTAGGAGTCTGAATTTTCGTTAAGAAGAGTTATCACCCTTTTTATTTTCATAACAGCATCCCCGGGTCCCTTAATGGTAAAAAGACACTGTTCAGTCCTTACCACTGCATCAGCTCTGTTTTTAAGATTGTCAGGAATCGAATCAAAAGGGTAAAACTGCGAAAATACATCTGATGCGATTGAGACCATTAATATGGTTAACAGGGATCTCATTAACATTTCATTTTTCATTTTTCTTCATTACAATCAGTTCTGCCTGCTTCTGCAGTATATGTGAATAAAAGTTTTGAAGCATGGAATATTCGGATGGCTGGAAAAGCGTTCTGTTAATTTTCAGAATGCCTGTCACCCATATCTCGTTACCGTTGTTTTTACAAATGAATTCATAGCTGCCATCGCCCTTCCCGAGACTGATAACATTATCAGCAGGTATTTCGGTAACAGAATATTCTGACGGGATTCGGATTTTCAAAACGATCTGTTCTTCAACAGGGGCTCCGAAATCGATGGGAAAGCTGCGTGTTTCCTTCCAGAATATGTTCTTCTCGGCAACCGGTGACAGGAACGGATTGAACAGGTAACTTTCTCCGGCTTTCTGGATGCCATTTATAATCCTGATTCTGACAGTCTCAACCACATCCGAATCTCGTATTTCAAGGTTATCAAGTGAGAAATCCTTAATTTCCAGTTCGGTAGATGAAGCTTTCAAAAGATCGAGGTATCCCTCCTTTCCTTCAAGAATTACCAGTTTTCTTATATTGTATGCATTATAATCGGAATAGCGTGTTTTAATCTCACCGGTCATAACGGCCTCATCATCCATTATGAGATTTACTGTTGTGGCTGAACCATTCTTTTCACCGTTTTTCAGATCTACGAACTGTGAACCCTGCCGGACGATCAGTCGCCCTATATCATTCAGGCATTCAAACGGCAATACATTGAATGGTCTCAGGGGATCGGTAGCATCAACAAGAAAATAATTGCCATCAGCATAAACATAAGCCAGCACATAATTGAACTGGTTCATCATTGCCGAATACTGGTTTATACTTCCGTTGGAACGTGTACTAAGGATCACAGGATCAGCTTTTATCTCTGCAGATCTTAGCATGCCTATAAGTAAAAGATTAATATCGGCAGAATTACCTTTTTCCTTTAAGTATATCTTTTTCAGAGGGGCGGAAGCCGTAAAATCCTCAACTCCGTTCCATAGGATCTTAGCAGAGATGTATTCATGGATTTTCTTTATTTTTTCAGTATTACTGGTAAGGCCGGTAGTTAGTTCTGCTGCTTTTTGTTTCAGAAATCCGGTCTTTGACAGAGCCATACCAAAATCAGTACGTTTTAACAGCTCTTCAGAAAGATTTTCATAAGCAGGATTAATTTCTTCAAATGATGAACCCGGGAAATCAACACCGGCAAGTTCGAAATCAATTTTTGTCAGATGCTCCTGGCTGCTTTTTATCAGGGGTTCTTCTTTAAAAGCAGGCATATCCTGAACATAGTAAGTCATAATGTTTGTTATTACATTCTCCCTGAAAAAAGTAGAATTCCGCGAAGATGGGTTAGTGAAAACCGACATTGCAGAACCTGAAATAATGCTTTTGTATTTAAAATATTCCGGATAGGCTATTGTCAGGATACTTTTTACAACAGGTATATCAGACTGGAATTTCCATGGAACCATAATATTTACAGCATAATCTTTAAGATTTGCAGTATAGGAATATTCGAGTACGGATCCCTCATGAACATCTGGAAAATTGAATTTCAGGATCTTTAAATTCTTACTGGTTCTGTCAATGATGAAGTTCTTTTTCGCTATAGGAGTTTCAACTATTTCCCCGTCCCGCATATTAAAGGTTGAAGCTGTGTATTTCATTATATCATCCCCTGAAGAAAAAGGTAACTGGATATTTGCATAATCATATCCGTTGCTGTTTACGATCCGGATCTTCACATCCCTTACAAGTTCAACATAAAATTCATTACCGTTATAATTAAGTGATGCTATTCCTTCATCCGAAAGGATTATTGCATCAGCACCAGGGTCGGGTTTATATGGAGCGTTTTCAAGGTCTCCATAACTGATTTTACCAAATGGTATTTTGTTCTGTGACTGAATGATTTCAGCCGGAATGACTGAAAAAAATGTGAACAAAACCAGAAAAGGAAGTTTGGTCATAAGTATTATAATTCTATTTTACAGGATAATAAGGATCAAATTCAAATAAATCTTTCTGGCTGATCCCTGATTTTAAACCAAATCCCACATATGCTTTATTATTGACTACGAATGAGATCGAACCAGACCTTGGGCCCCATGGCATGAAAGTGTTTTGTGCCCATGAACCGGTTTGAGGATCATAAGTCCAGAAATCCTCATGCTCCATACCCTCATAAGTAAACCAATCTTTTCCTGATCCAACATATGCTTTATTATCAATAACAAAAGACACCATCAGAGCACGGCTCATTCCGGAACCAGGGAAAGGTGATAAGAGGGTCCATTCATCCTCATAAGGATCATATTCACAGAATACTTTATCATCAAAAAGAACATATCCCTTGTTGCCAATGACAAAATATTCAACAGGAAGTCTCTCAGAATATCCCGGTAAGCTCTTTTTGGGAAGCCATGTCTTTTGAACCGGATCCAGAACCCAGAACCTGTTATCGAAAGTGTGTCCATAAATAGAAAAATCCAGTCCTTTATAAATCTTTCCGTTTATTGAGAAAGCAACGCCATACTTCAATTCTGTAAAAGCCGGCTCAATGATGCTTATCCATGATTTTCCGGCCGGATCGAAGCGGCTTATGCCAACTGATCCCTTCATAATATATAATGTATCCCGGTTAACAATACCTTTCTGCATAGCCGTTCCTGTAAACTCCGGATACCGTCCCATATTAATGAACTCACCTGAAGCAGGATTGCATAATGTCAGGAAACCCAAATAATAATCCATAATATATGCTGCATCAGTTGTTGAAAAAGACAATCCGCTTCCACCGGTTTCAGCAGAAGAATACCATTGGAAATTGTCAGGAAGATCAATTTCCCGCCATTTGGATTTTACTTCATATACTGAATTATAGGTACGTTTGTATCCGGCTGTTTTAATGCTTATCCTGTAATTTCCCCTTGTCATTGAGGTGGGCAAAGATGCAACTATCTGTGTAGTTGTCGCACTTACGACATGGATACTATGTTTACCTAAAAAAACCTGAGTGCTCAGATCAGAGGGATTGAAATTCTTACCTGAAATTGTTATAATAGAATCCGGAACCAATTCAGATGGTGTTATTCCTGTGATTTCAGGAGGATCTAATACAAATATCTCCCCGGAAAAGGTTTCTGAACCTGCAACCTGAACTTTTATTTTTTTTGGAATACTGTCTATTCCATCAGGTACTTTAATTATGATCTTGTTATCCGAAACCGAACTTATTTCAGCCAGAGCTACTGCATAATACAGATTATTTATATTATAGAATGATACATTAATAACATTTTCTCCTATATTGAAGTTCTCTCCCTCAATTGTAATATTCTGACCGTAAAATCCATTAAGCGGATATATCTTTGAAATAACAGGACATATTATGGTGAATTTGTCTTTATAAACATAGCTTTGTTCTCCTGTCTGAACAGTAATCGAAACAAATTCATTGGTATAACTGGCAGGAACCATGCAGACTATTTCCGTACTGCTTACCGATTCAATCCAGGCCTCCTGAGATCCGAAATAAACACGATTTAAATATATTTCGTCTAGATCGGAAGAGCGTCGTGTAGGGAAAGAGTGTAGGATTGGGTGTGGGTGGG
>CAYQZL010000058.1:3213-24541 GCA_964421975.1 uncultured Rikenellaceae bacterium | reverse complement strand
AAGTGAAGCGAAGAATCTTTCACGAATTAAATTTTCATTGTGCTTTACATATTATTACAGAGCTATTAAAATACGTAGTTTAATACGTAGTTTAATACGTATTTCTTTGGAATTATTGTCCTGGTTAATGGCTTCGTCAAGGTCTTTTCCGGTCCCGGAACAAGGTGTCTTCAAATGCTATATCTGATCCTGACTGATTAGAGACTATATGCAGTAATGTTGGAATTATGACAATACATTGATCTGTTCAACCGCTCCGCGGTTGGTATTCATCAGGTGCATCTTACCACAGATAGTACTGTGGTTATTGGATTTGAACCGCTCCGCGGTTAAATCAATCCTTGTTTGTTCCACCGCAAGAGGAGCTATTGAATATAAATTCCTCGGGGAATAGAACCAGGACTGAAGTTCACATACCAATGCCATTGACATAACCCTCAACTATTCCAAAGCCATATTTGAAGTAGGTTTGGTGTCCAATTACCAATGCCGAAACCATGCCTGAATCACTAATTATCACTTCATATACTACCCCCTGCAGAATAATGATAATTAAAACTTGAGCCTTTCAGATTTCCAGGAGGCAAACCAGATAAATGTATACAATATAATGTTTTAAAGATGTGACTAAAAAAATAGTCATTTATTCTTTTAAATATTTGCATGACTAAAAAAGTAGTCATATATTTACACTGCAGGATTGATAATAAAAGACGAATGCCGGATAATGGATGCCGCACGCCACGGGCCGGACGCCGGACGCCGGAAGCCGGACACCGGAAGCCCGTCACCGGACGACGGACGACGGATAACGGATGCCGCATGTTGAAAAACTGAACGATGTTTTGATATAAATTCATGTAAATATGCAACTTACAAGAGCCGAGGAACAAATAATGCAGATATTGTGGGATCTGGGTGAAGGACTGGTCAGGGATATCCGTGACCGTTTCGAAGATCCAAAACCTGCAAGAAATACAGTTTCAACTGTTGTCAGGATACTGGAAAAGAAAGGATTTGTGGGACATAAGGCATGTGGAAATGTGCATGTCTATTTTCCCGTTGTCTCAAAAAGCGAATATTCCGGAAGCCAGCTATCCGGACTGATGGAAAACTATTTCAATAACTCCTTTCCTGCTATGGCATCGTTTTTTGTAAGCCATATGGACCTTTCCATCGGAGAACTCGAAGAGCTTATTGAAGAGACGAAAAAAGAACTTAAAACAATTAAAAAAGTAAAGTAATGGTAGCTTTTGCAGCTTATATGTTGAAATCAGTTATTTGGCTCACGGGCTTCACTCTTGTATATCTGATATTTCTCAGGGATGAAAGATATTTTAACCTGAAAAGGGTCTACCTTATCACAGGCATCATTTTTTCACTCGTATTTCCTTTTATTACAATTCATTACCAGATAGAATTAGAGGTTCCGGACAGAGGAATGGCTGATCCCATTCAATCAGTTATTTCCTCAGGTCCGGCAGTACAGTACCCTCCGCACAGATCTCTTGACTACAGGCTGATTTTTCTGATCATTTATCTTACAGGCGCACTCGTAATTGCTTATATGATGATCAGGAACATATTACAACTGGTAAAAGCCATAAGAAAAAGCAGAATAAAAACAGAAGGTTCTGTAAAATTAATCAGGACCGGAGAGTATAGATCGTCATTTTCATTCTTCAATTTTGTATTCATAAATAATAGGGTTGAAAATCCTGAAGCTGAGGAGATCCTGAATCATGAAGCGGTTCATGTGAAACAGAAACACTGGATTGATCTGGTGCTGACGGAATCTGTAAGGATAATCCAGTGGATCAACCCGTTCGCGTGGATCTATTCAGGTCTGATCAGACAGAATCATGAATATCTTGCCGATAAGGAAGCTCTCAGACTTTCAACAGATCCGGCAAACTACAAGGCAGCTTTGTTAAATCAGCTTTTCAGTACACAGATCATTTGTTTATCGAATTCATTTAACCAGTCTTTCTGCAAAAAACGTTTTGAAATGATGAAAAATACAAGTACTTCTCCATTCAGAAAAATGAAGATATTAATTGTTCTTCCGGTCATTGCCCTGACATTTTATGCTTTTGCAGAGCCCGAATACAATTATAAAAAGAAACAGGGTAATCCTGTTACCACAATCCAGGATCCTGTTAAGGAACAGAAGGATATAAAATCTACAGTTACACAATTCAAAAGGACCAATCCTGAAGATTATCCCACTTTTCAGGGGAAAGGGCCTGATGCTTTCAGGGAGTGGGTGGCAAAAAGAGTTGAATACCCGCCTGAAGCACTGGCAGAAAAGCTGGAAGGATGGATCATGATTAAATTTACTGTCGAATCTGACGGCAGTCTGAGCAATGTCAGATATGCAGGAAAAGCTTCACCCGTTCTGGGAGAAGAGGTTGTAAGAGTGGTTAAGACTTCACCTGAATGGGAACCTGCAAAGAATCCTGCAGCAAGGGTTCCATATGAAACCTCAGTTACTGCAAAATTTTCTCTCAGGGATAAATTTAAAGAGAATGAACCACAGTTTGCTACTGAGCGGATGCCTCAATATCCCGGAGGAGAAGCTGAAATGCTGAAATTTATAGCTCAGAACATAATATACCCCCCGGATGCAAAAGCAAAGAATATACAGGGGAAGGTATTTGTAAGATTTACTGTAAACAAGGAAGGTAAAGCCCGCAATTTCAGCATAATTAAAAGCGTTAGTCCCTCCATCGACCTTGAAGCTGTCAGAGTCCTGGGATTACTGAAGGATTTTACTCCGGGTTACAGAGATGGGAAACCGGTTGATGTTGAATATATGGTTCCCATAAACTTTGTCCTGAAAAACAATGGTACAATACCTGCATCAAAACCATTGACATTAAGCACCCCGGATTCAGTAACATATAATGATCCTGCTGTAAAATCAAAGGAAATAGTTGTTATCGGATATGCGGACGGTATAAGAAGTCCGGGGCCATTAAGGATAAGAAATGCATCAGACAGATCCCCTGCGAATCCGCTTTTTATTGTTGACGGAGAAACCATCAGCAAAGAGAAGATGGATAGTCTGGATATTTCCAGAATTGAATCCGTTTCGGTTCTGAAAGGAGAACTGGCAACAGATAAATACGGGGAAGAGGCAAAAAACGGTGTAGTGGTAATAAAACTTAAAGAAAGGTTCAGATAAAAGACAATCCTGTCAACCAAAGCTCAACCTGAACACATTACAAATAATTATATAACAATTAATTAAAAAGCCTACAGTTTTTCGGCATTCTTATCAATATAGTCTTTAAGACCAGAACGGGAAGGGCCGAAATATTTGAAGCGCTCTGCCCATTCAAGACCATATTGTTCTCCGACTTTTTTATCGGAGGGAACACCTCTCAGTGATTCGGAATATTTATCGAGCATGAAATTCTTAATATAGTTGAAGTTGGCAGAGCGGTCGTCATTGCCCAGGATCTCCAGTTTCTTACCTTCTTTTGCCAGGTTTTTCCTTAGTGTTGAACCTGTATTGCCTCCTCCTCCCTGTGAAACGACAGCCATATTTGCCTCGACTTTCCTGTCGATGAAATCTGATATATCCACAACTCTGTTATATACCTGCGGACCTCTTGCATAGTAATATCTCTCTATCACAGAATGTGGTTGAACCACCTCGAGCTGTTCGGGATAATCGGTATTCATTCCGGCCATCCAGCGGGCAGCTTCAACAGCACGGGCTGTTACATAATGATCGGGATTCTCCTCATAATGATCCCAGGGATCGAAGCTTACCACAGTATCTACTTTAAGAAGCCTGAACAGAAAAATGAGTCTCCCCTTGATTTCCTGGATATTGTATTCATCCATACGGTGATTCCGGTATCCAAGGTCATATACTTTTTTAAATCCCATGACTTTGGCGAAGGCTTCATTGGATATTTCGTTGTTCAGGACTCTCTCTCCGTATGAATTCCCTGACCCGGCAGCATCGTCGTTGGTGGTACGGATAAGGTAAGCAGTATATCCTTCGTGGATCAGTTTTGCGACAGTTCCGGCGGCAAAATATGCAATATCATCGCAATGTGGCTGAATAACAGCAAGTACTTTTCCTTCATGGGGCCGCCCTTCTGCAGCTTTTTCAATGACAATCTCCTCATCAACAGGGACCGGTCTGCCCTGCATGTCAAATGATGACATAGCAGCTGCCGGAGCAACAATCCCGCCAGCTGCTATGGTTTTTCCGACAAAATCTCTTCGTTTCATTAAATTCAAGATTCAAGATTCAAAATTCAAGATTCAAGGTTCCAAAGTCCTTTGCGCACTTTGCGATTTACTTTACGTCCTTTGCGGTTAAGCAACAATTTTTCTTTAACCACAAAGAGCACAAAGGTTTACACAAAGGTACACAAAGGTTTACGCAAAGGACGCAAAGTGGTTTCAATCGTCATCTTCCGTTTCGTTCATAAAGAATGCTGCTCTTACAACCGGCGGACATGGTGAATCGAGACCTTTGACTGCTCTCCAGATTACTTCGTTAAAATCATTGTCATTCACCCTGTCTTCAATTGCAAAGTTGAATGTCTCGCTAAGTCTCTGCCAGTGGCTTTCAGCCAGATTCTTTTCATCAAGTCTTACCATTGCAGGACGGAATTTGAAAGGAGGATGATCGGGAGTATTGTTAAAGCATCGCCACAAAGGTGTTGCAGCAGCATCATATTGTGTCATCGGGGGAAGTCCAAGTATAAGTTCCATAGTCCGGAGGAGTCCGGTTGTTGTATATGGTGTATGATCGACAAATCCCTGTTTAACAAATCCGCCTGCAAGAAAAGCTATACTGCGATGGGCGTCAACATGATCTGGCCCGTTCTGAGCATCATCCTCAACAATTACAACCAGACTTTCTTTCCAGATGGGAGAGTGGCTCAGGTAATCAACGAACATACCTGTCGCAAGATCATTATCTGCAACCTGAGCGACCGGGGAAGGTCTTCCCAGGCTCAGTCCCAGGGTATGATCGTTGATGAACCTGACAGTATTGAACTGTGGAACCTGATTTAATGCAAGAAGTGAGTCAAAATCGTGTTTCCATTCATGGAATCTGATTGTATCCATAATGGTCTGGACCCATGGAGTATAGTTTTTACAATAATGTCCTTCCAGGCTCGGGATGGTAGGTTTGCGGTCGTCGCCAACAAACTCGCCGTAAGTCCGATAAGTAACTCCGGCACGTTTACAGAAATCCCAGAGGAATCCGTCTCTGTTATTTGCTATTTCCCGTTGTCCTTCACCCGGATATTCTCCACCTCTTCCGCCATAGCTTGTAGGCCAGTTCTTTTCGAGATAATCAGTGGCATATGCTCCCATTGTCCAGTTATGACCATCAGCGCTTACTTCTCCGTTAACATAAAAATTATCAAGCAAAACGAACTCACGTGCCAGTGCGTGATGGTTCGGGGTTACCTTTTCACCAAACAGGCAAAGATCCGGATCACCATTCCCTTCGGGCATATCGCCAAGAACCTGGTCATAGGTACGGTTTTCCTTTATTACATAGAATACATATTTAATCGGAGAGGGATCGCCCACTTTTGAAGGTACCGGATTGCCGGCGGGGATGTCGGTGATCATCTCTTTTTCCTTGATATATGGAGTATTATTATATACAGCTTTTGAATAAATACCCATCTGGGTATCGTCAGGAAGATCCAGTATGCCCAGTGTTCCCCTGAAGAGGCCGCCTATATACTGCACCTTCATTGTTTTTTCACTTCCGCCTTCCTGGTAAACGACTTCCGAACCTCTGCGCATAGGATTAGGTCCATAGGGATTTGCGAGAGAAGAAAGACCTTTTCCATTTGTAACAAGGATCTTGTTTTTAGCTGTTCTCACGCATGTCGGATACCATGCGGTGGGGATGAATCCTTTGCTTTTGCTTCTTCCGGGGACACTGACGTCAAAAACTGAAAGGCAGTTATTATCTGCATTTGCGATGAAAAGAGTCTTTTCGTCACTGCTCAGTGAAACACTGTTTGTGGTTGAACCGCTTGGTGCTTCGGGATATAATGCCGTATTCAGCGTTTCGATAATCCTGTTCTGCCTTGTATCTATTACCGATACATTATTGTCGTTGGCATTAGCAACAAACAGATAAAGTCCGTTAGCGGTAATACACATGTCATTAGGATTGTCACCGACATTTACGGCTCCTGTAATCTTCTGCCCGAAGGTATCGAATAATATAACCTTATCGCATCCCCAGCAGGTGGCATACAGCGTTTTCCGGTCGGGAGACAGGATACAGGTATAACCCTCTCCTCCAAGGGGATGCTTTGAAACGACACTTCTTGTCCGGGTATCAATTACATAAAGAGTATTATTTTCCTTTGTAACGGCATAAAGCCTGTTATTGGAGTCATCCACTGCAATACCTGCAACGGAGATCCTTTCCGGCCAGGGTTTTCCCAGGGTTATAGTATCAAGATTAACCAGTTCCTTCTTTTTAATTCTATATCTGATGATGATATTGTCATTTCCTCCTGAAGCATACAGGTATTTACCGTTATCGGAGAAAGTAAGGCCGAGCCATGATTTACCAATGGTTGTGATGTCCGTTACGGTTCCCTTTTTTATATTGACCAGCTGAAGAGTCTGATCACTCTGGCCGTTATTTGTTATTGCGGCCATTTTTTTGTTTGGTGAAATTGCAATGTTCAGGGGAAGATCTCCGGCCGGGATCATCTTACCTACCGGAGTCAGCTGCCATCCGTTGGGAAGTGAAACACGGTTCTTCTCTATTTCATCGAGGCTCTGTGCCATCAGTTGTGATGCCAGGGCGATAAACAGGATCGCCAGGCATCCTGTGAGGATTCTGCTTTTGAGGTTCATAGCTTATTATGTTTGGTTTTTAGTACTGACAGGGCATTACTTATGATCTTTACCGAGACATCTCCTTTAATTTCAACAGGCTCGCCGTCTATATGGAATCTGGTTTCGACGGTCCTGATTGTTATGGATTTATCGGTTTTAAGATACCTCACGTATTTTGAATCTTTCAGCGTTCCCCTGAATAGTCTGTAAATGAAAACAGGGAACATGAATTTAGGGAATGGTTTGATCATGACCAGATCGATAATTCCGTCATTGGGTCTGGCATCCGGGGCTATAAAAGCATTATTCCCGAATTGCCTTGTATTTGCAATGGTAAGTACAAAAAGATCTTCTGAAATAATTTCTTCTCCGGGAATAAGAATATCTGCATGAACCGGTTTCAGTCTGAAGAAGTTACTCATTGTAACCCACACATATGACCAGAATCCGCGTGTCTTAAGCCTGTCAAAGGAGTGTGCAACAAAGCTGTCAAGACCGATCCCTGCGACATTCAGGCAATTCATGTCGTTTATCTTAATCACATCGATCTGTAACTGTGCAGCTTTTTTTATATCATTGAGCAGTGACCGGATATTTGTTCTGAAACCAAGTTCTTTTGCAAATCCGTTCCCTGATCCCATCGGAAGGACACCGAGGACCTTGTTTGTTCCGATCAGTTCTGATGCCACACTCCGGACCGTCCCGTCTCCTCCGGCAGCTACGAAAATATCATAACTGTCAAAGGATTTTTTTATTCGTGAACCGGAATCATCAATACTGAGCGACTTGAAATATGATAATTCGTTCTTCCTTCTTTTCAGCTCTTCCGTTATTATGATCTTGACAGGGATTACTCCTGCATACGGATTTAATATAAAAAGAGATTTCTTTTCTCCCTGTTTTGTCATATACTGGTTTCTTTGCTTCTCCGCTTATTGGGTGAATATACGAAGGTGACAAAATTATTCGAGGAAAAAAAAAAAAAGTGCCTAAAGTGCCTAAAGTGCCTAAAGTGCCTAAAGTTCATAGAGTGCCTAGAGTTCATAAAGTGCCTAAAGTGCCTAAAGTTTTGATTTTAAGATAACTACCGGAACAATAGACATTTGTTGAACTTTATGAACTTTATGAACTCTATGAACTTTAGGCACTCTATTTTTTTATACCTTCGTACTTTATTTTAGTCAGCCACTAATCTGTCTGTCATGTCTGAAACAAAATTCTACCATTTTACACCTACAGGATTATTTTACGGATTGAGGAGTCCGGAAGAAGCTGTTGCAGCCCTGAATGAAGGTGGATTTATCTGGATGAACTATTACAATCCGGAGATTGAAGTACTTCATTCCCTGGTTGATACAATGGCGGTGCATCCCCTGTCGGTAGAAGACTGTCTCGACAGCAGCCAGGTACCGAAGATCGAACATTTCCCCGGCAATACATTTATGATATTCAATGCTTTCACCTATAAGGATAAAACACTTTTTATAGATGAAGTTGATATCTTCATCGGAAAGAACTTCCTGATAACGGTGAGCGGGATAAACAGTAATGACCGTAAACCTCTGAATAATATTATAAAGATTGTAGAGAATGATCCCGGACTTGCCAAGTCGGGTCCTGCATTTCTGATGCATGTTGTTCTCGACTATGTTGTTGACCAGAAATTTCATGCACTGGAAGCGCTTGAGGATGAACTTGAAATAGCAGAGGATCAGGTTCTTGATGCTCCGAATGAATTTCAGGTGAGTGAATTGCTGAGGCTGAGGAAAGATCTTCTAAATCTGCGTAAAAGTCTTTTCCATGAAAGGGAGATACTTGTTAAGATCTGCAGGATGGATTGCCCTTTCATAAATGAAAAAGCGATATTCGCCTTCCGCGATGTTTACGACCATCTGGCCAAATTCTTTGAACTATCCGAAAGTTACCGTGAAATAGTCACAAGTCTTATGGAATTATATACATCGCTCCTTAACAATGTTATGACAAAGGTTTCAAATGAAACAAATACATCCGTGAGGCGGCTAACACTCATTACAACCATCTTTATGCCTCTAACCCTGATTGCCAGTATCGGTGGTATGTCGGAATATACCATGATGACAGGAGGCGATCTGAACTGGAAATTGGCCTATTTCTGTCTTATGATAGGCCTGATCGTCATTGCAATAATCAATTTCTTCTTTTTACGCAGACTTGAAAGGGGGAAACGGTTTCTAAAGTGATCCGTTGCCGGTTCGGGGCGGCGACATTTCCTCATATACCTTAAGAATCTCATCCCTGTATTCCTCCGGCGCTTCGAGTATACCCCATCCTGCCTGTACCTGGAACAATCCGTCATAGGCAGAATCATGAAATGATCTTATCATATGCGGTATCTGTTTTGTATTCAGGATCTCAGAAAGAAGCCCGGCTTCTATTTCATTGTCGAAAACAAGAATTCGTTCTGTTTTACTCATGATTATAATTTTTTATACGATTTTCAGAAACTGTAACCGGTATTTTTAAGAATCACTTCAAATTCATGCTCAAAATTTGGTGTGAAAATCTCTTTACCGGTATTTGCTTTTATCTCATCAATATTCCAGAACCTTCCATCATCAATCTCATCCCTGTTGATGCTGACTGATTCTTCCGACCGGATTGCGAATGAATAAACAAATTCTCTTTCGCGGATGGTTTCCCAGATATATTTTCCAAGCGGAATAAATCCTGAAAGATTCAGTCCCAGCTCTTCTTCTGTCTCTCTTTTCAGGGCATCCTCAACACTTTCTCCCGGTTGAATATGTCCGCCCACGGATGTATCCCATTTCCCGGGAAGCAGATCTTTGGTCATCGAACGTTTCTGGAGAAAGAGTTCGCCTTTATCATTGAAGAGATGAAGGTGTACGACAGGATGAAGTAATCTGCTTGTACCATCGTGGCATAATGTACGTGAAGCAGTGGAGATCTCATTTCCTTTCTCATCCACAACAGGGAAGATCTCTTCATTGGTATCTCTTATCATCCAGGGCTGATTTTTACAAACGGCAAAATAGTAAAGATTTTAATTATCTGATTTGCCGCTTATGCTAAAAATGCATCTTGCTGAATTTCCGTCTTCATCGACAACAGTAAGAACATGATCGCCCGATCCGGCAAAGATCTCGGTCTGATGAATGGATCTTGTCGTTGTCAGGTATTTCTCATCGAGATGCCAGAAGATCTTTTTTGAAGGATTCCTGTGTGCCACTTCAGTAATTATTCTTGTCATTTCTCCTGTCTGATCCCTGGGGATGAATATCCTTATCCCGGGTGTCGGGTATATGAATTCCATTACCGGAATGGTTTTATCGGGGATGCATCCGGGAGCATGAGGAGGAAGGGGTCTGTATTCAGGATGTTTAAGGCGATAGAAATATTCCATAGCAGGAGGAAGGATGAACCAGGGTTCATTCCTGATCGAAGAAGCCGGCACACAATCGGCATTGACCTGTTTTGTCCCGCTTTCATCAAGGTGAATTATTTTATGATAAGGGCATGTTTCACTGCGTAGCCCATTTGTACATGCCATAATTTCAGTTGTTTCGTTACAGTCAGGTCCTGCCCTGTATCCGCTTTGTGAACAAACTTTTATCATAGTCATTTCATCAGATGGTTCAGAAAACCATCCGGAAGGTCCCATCATTCCTGCAAGGTCAAATAATACCGGTGCAGCTGCGGATAAACCTGTAAGTCCTGGTCTTCCTTCCCCGTCGGCATTCCCGGCCCATACGCCTATGACATAGCCGGGTGTTGTACCGACAGCCCAGGCATCGCGGAATCCGAAGCTGGTACCTGTTTTCCAGGCTATCGGGGCTGATGATGAAAAGAATTGCCAGCCTGATTCACCTTCCGGTCTGTTGACTTTTCTAAGTGCTTCATAGGTCAGCCATATGGATGAAGCAGAAAGGACCGGTTCTGAAACCGGAGGATCATTATTTGTTTTATAACTTTCAACAGTCAGGACAGGCATATGATAATCGTCGCGATATATGCCTTCGCTGTTGTATCTGTTCAGTACTCTTGATAATGAAGCATATACACCTGTCAGTTCCCATAATGACGTTTCTCCTCCGCCAAGGATCAAAGATAACCCGTAATGATCAGCAGATCTGTTGAATGAAGTAAATCCTGCTTCTTTAAGCAACAGGAGCATTTTGTCGCTTGTAAACTGCTGAAGCATTTTCACTGCAGGTATATTCAGTGATTGTGATAATGCCGCTGAAGCCGGCACTGCACCGCTGAAGCTCAGATCAAAATTCTTCGGGGCAAAACCCGGGAAACGTGAAGGGATATCAGCTATAAGTGTATTCGGCAGTATATCACCTGAATGCTGCATTCCTGCATACAGGAGCGGTTTCAGTATACTACCCGTGCTCCGCAGCGACCTTATAATGTCAACATCACCTCCGTGTTTTTCCGGATCTTCAGCAGTGTTGTTCCCTATATAAGCAAGAACCTCTCCCGTTTCAACTTTAACAATAATGCATGCAGAATTGTGAATATGATTTCCCGACAGATCTTTCTGACGGATTTGTAAAATTGCGTTTGCCCTTTCCTGAATTACAGGATCAATGGTGGTCCTGACGGTTTCTCCCTTATTGTTTATATAGAAATAGTCAGTAAGATGCGAAGCTGTGGATGGTAGTGGTTTGGGTTCGCCCGGTAAGGGTTCATCGAGTGAAAGAATAAGAGTAAGCGAATCAAAATATTCTCTCTCATACATTAAGCTGAGAAGGCCATCCCGTCTTTCACGAAGAATTTCCTGATTCTTACCCGGGAAAACCAGTGAAGGAGAATTCGGCAATACTGCAAGCGCTGCCGCTTCTGCCCATGTTATATCTGCAGGCGATTTTTCGAGATATCTCCATGAAGCGGCATCAAGACCGACAATATTTCCTCCGAAAGGAGCATTTGCCATATAGGTTTTCAGAATATTTCTTTTCGACCTGGACAGTTCCAGCCTGAGTGCCATAAGCATCTCGGATATCTTTGCACCATAGCTTCTTTTGATATTTCCGGCTGAAAGTCGGGCGACCTGCATTGTGATGGTACTTCCTCCGCTTACGATCTCTCCTGCTTTAATATTTCTTGACAGGGCTCTTATAATTGATACCGGATTAATTCCCGGATGCAGATAGAAATATTTGTCTTCGAAAGTAAGCAGAGCCTTTTCGAATTTGTCAGCTACCTCATCTGAAGGGGGAAATCTCCACTGGCCGTCCTCTGCAATACGTGCTCCCAGCAGGCTGCCGTCCTTTGCTTCCACGACTGTTGACAGAGGAGGATTGAACCGGGGTAATGGCGACAACAAAACCGGCAGCAGGATTACAGCACCTGCAATCAGAAAGATTTTAACTGTTCTCTTCAAATTTTATTCTCCCGTGACTGTTACCCTTGTCCCCGGCTGCCTTGCATAGCAGTTTTCAGTATACATTGCCTCGCACCATATGGCAGGCTGTAAATATTCTCCTTTGTAAGCAGCATTCAGGATCAGAACAAAAGTCTTTGTTTCTCCCTGTCCGAGACTGAAATAAGTATTCACCCGGTCATCTCTTATATCGACATAGTCTGACACACTCTCTTTGATCCCGTATTCTGCTTCAAAAAGTCTTGTGTTCCTGATCTCCCAACCCGACGGGACCATTCTTGTAAGTGCGATATCATTGATCCGCGAAAATGTTGTATTTGTGACCTTTACAACCATCATGAAATCAGTTCCCATTATAAGATTCTTATGATCGATGGATTTCAGGTCAGTGGTTACATAATCAACTTTCATGCTGAGTCCTTTTGACGAAGCTGAAGCATCAGAGAGCAGCGGGATCCCTTTTCTTACAAGTGTTATGTAGACAGGTATTTCGCCGTTGTTGGTTACGACAATTGAATTGGTTCCGGTGATGATATCAAGATTTTCCGAAAGGATCTCTTTTGCTTCGATTCTTTTATCACTTTGTTTATTATTGAAGTTCAAGCTTATTCCGGCAGGTTTATTTCCGCCTGCAGGCATTGCTTCGACCCATTTCATATATGCGAATAATCCCCATGAAAGAGAGTGAGTACTGTACCATGAGCTGCTTCCCAGGTTATCACAGATCTCTTTCAGCAGGGGCAGGGCCTGTTCTTCATTTTTAAGAAGTGTAAGAGTATAGAGTATTATTGCCTTATCACGTACCGGGCTGCCATAGTAACTGTAATAGTATTCGGGTTCCGTTAAGGTATTCCTGACATCCAGCAGGTTATCTGCAGCTTCGTCACGGCCTGTTGTGGCAAATGCAGCTGCAAGAAGCCAGCGGGAGAGGTTGGGGATACCGGATGTTTCCCTGAGCCTGTTCATGGCGCCTCGTTCGGGCTGGCCGGCAAGTGCAAGTGTGAAAAGACGATATGCCTGGTCGTTTGCAGTATACTTATATCTTGTATCATACCTCCATTCGCGTGCTGCTTTCTGCTGATATGCAATCCATTTCTGCCTGAATCCCGAAGTGATATTATAACCTTTCCGTTCCGCTTCAATCATGAAATGTCCGGAATAGGAAGTAATCCAGTTATCCGGCTGGTAAGAGCCGGGCCAGGTAGCAATACCTCCGTTGGCCATCTGACGCGAGATGATTTTGCTGATAGCTTCTTTTATATTTGCTGATGACCGCTCCGCAACAGACTGATCATTTCTGACAAGATCCTTAACCCATATCTGCGGGAAGGCGGCAGAGGTTATCTGTTCCGTACATCCGTGAGGATAATTAATAAGGTAATCGAGTCGTTTTTCAAGATTCACCGAAGGGAGTCCGGAAACTTCTATCCTGGCTGAATTTGATCCGGCGATGCCGAACGGTGTAAAAGATGTCTGCCATTTTTCTCCGGGTTTCAGCAATTGAAGTTCAGCTCTTGTTTCGGGTGGATTGGGACTTCGTATACCGATCTCCAGGTCATAAACGGCTGTTTCGCCACCACCGGCAGCGGTAATCTTTATTTTTCCGACTCCAGTTTTTTCACCGGCAATAAAGGTAAATTCAGTATCTTTTTCGCTGCTGCCGTTTGCAGATATTGTTTTTGAAGTTTCAGTAAAGCTTATAAGATCATTCCCTTCTGCTTTCAATGTTACCTCCCGTATATCATTTTTCCGGATGAATACAGTAACGGGAAGTGCGGCTTTTTCTCCCGGACTGATCACTCTGGGAGCTGTCACCAGTACCATAAGAGGATCGTTTACCAGTATTGATTTATCAGCCGCTCCGTAAGCTCTATCATTACCGGCTATCACCATGGTTCTTACCGATCCTGTGTACCGGGGAAGAGTAATTGTATGTGTGTTTGTTCTCCCCTTGTCAAGGCTGAAGGGGCCAATGAACTTCACAACAGGAATAAACCTCCGGGCTTTATTTGCTGTTCTGTCGATAACAGATTCATCACCGCCAACTGCAAATATCCTGTCGAGTGTTCCTCCGAAAGCTCCGAGAACCTGATCATACAGGTCCCATGTTTTTACCCCCAGTGCTTCCCGCGCATAGAAGTAATTCCATGGATCAGGTGTTTTAAAACCGGTTATATCGAGTAATCCCTCATCAACAACCGCCAGGGTATAGGTCATCGAATTATTGCCCGATTCACTTACTTTGATCTCGAATGGCTTCTGCGACCTTATCTCATCAGCTGCACTGATCTGAGGATTGAGTCTTGATCCGGGATCTTCCGTCATAATATTCACAATCCCGTAAAGTCTTACGGGCATATCATTAATTGTCTGGCTATGAGGCTGAATAACTGTAACATAAGCATAGACGTTAGGGGCCATATCGGGTGTTACCCTGAAGCGTACCTCTGTATTGCCTTTTTCCGTTCCTGTGCGTATCTGGTTAATAACTCCCGTTGAATTTTCCAGTGATATGATGGCACGGGCATTTTCCGGAGAAGGGAATGACAATCTTACTTCGTCGCCGGGATTATATTTTTCCCTGTCGGTGCTTACTGCAAGGAGTGTTGCACCATCGGCATTTTCTTTCATACCGTATTCCCAGGGCCAGTCAACAAGCAGTATCTTTCCCGTTGAATGTCCGCCACGCGTTGTTGCCCTGATAAGATATCTTCCCCATTCATTCTTATTTATATTGAAGCTCATGCTTCCTTCACCTCCCGAAGTAATTATCTTTTGCCTGATTACAGGTTTATGTATGTGTCCGGAAGCATAATCTGCAAGATATTCATCATCCGATTCCCACCACCATCTGTATGAGAGTTTGTAAATGGTTATCTCCACCTCTGATGTGACCGGCTTTCCTTTTTCATTCACCGTAACGATCTTTACATCATTGTCGGTATCGGTAAAGAGGGTTCTGCTTTTCCCCGATAGTCCCGGCAGGTTGATCCCGGCAAATACCGGGTATGGAGCATATTTGTAAGCTGACTGTATAATACTTTCATCGCCGCCCTGTTCCTGCACTTTTACAGTGAAAATGGCATTTAGCATTCCCGGGGCATTTATCTGTTCGCCGGGACTGAATCTTATGACGGTATTGCCGTTATCATCTATCCTGTTATTGAAAATATTAACTGTTTCGGTATAAAAATCTGCAACAGGATCATCGAAAACATACTGGCTGTAATTTTCAAATTCTGTTGAGGTATGTTTGAACAGATAATCGACAGAAGTTTTCAGGTTTCTGGCCACGGAACCGTTCAGCCATTTCACATTCAGATTTCCTGTTGCATCTCGTTCTTCTCCTCCAAGTATTTCTGAAGGGAATGTGAGGTTTATTTTCAGGCGGTTAGGTTTGATGGTTTCAATGCGAATGCGTTTTGTAAAAGTGGCACCCCCTATTTTGAACTGTGCACGGTAAGTGCCAGTCATGGCATCAGGACTGGTCCATGTTCTGAATACCATCAGGTTTCCTGTTCCGGGTTTATGGATCTGATTATCCACTCTTTGTTCGCGGGGATTGATTAGTTCAAACTGAACCGGATGATCAGCGGGAAGGTCATTCAGCAAATCCCTTATAAAGACTGACAGATAGATGGAGTCTCCTGGTCTCCAGGCATCCCTTTCACCATAAATGAATGCCTTGATACCCTTTTCAGGTTTCGTTCCTGCCACATCAAACGAGCTGAGAGAGAGAGACGATCCGTCATTCAGCTTGAGATAATTACGGTCTTTGTCTTTATTTGCTATCACGAGGAAGGGTTTTCCGGGACAGAAAAGAGAGAACAATCCGTCCTGATCAGTATTTCCCGATAATATCAGCTGCATCTGGTAATTATAAACCTCGATCCTTACCTCGCTCACGGGTAATGCTGTAAGAAGGTCGCTGACCGTAACATGAAGGATATTATCTTCTCCCATTTTGGCGATAAGACCGAGATTTGATGCGAGAATGTTCCTTGATACATTTCTGTCGGGACTGTAATACGCATCCTGGCATGGATCATCACGGTCCTCCCACCGGAAATTCATTGAATAATAAATTGCCTCATAACTATCATCAAAATAATCATCGGGATTGTCATAGTATGTTTTATCCATTTCCTGTGCTTCATCAAGAAGTTCTTCAAAACGTGAAGGTTTTTCCGCCTGTGAACAGGATAGGAGAGAGTAGGATTTTCTCATTCCGAGCTGGACCTTGTATAGAACACCGGGTTCAACATCTATATAATCTGAAAGATCAATTGTATATAAATTCCATGAACCGGTACCTGCCCCTGTACCGGTAAGCAGGTCGACTCTTCCGGTATAAACCGGCCGGCCGAAGCGTTTGATATAATATCCCCTGTCAATGTCATTTTCCTGAAGGAAATATGGCAGGTTATTTTCATAGATCTTTATTATTCTGAGATCCACTGCTCTGAGATTTGCAGCTTTAAACGGGAATATAAGATTCTGGGATGATGGCAGGATAACTCCCTTTCCTGTTAGCATTATTCCCGGGTTCACGGCGGTGAAGTCGAGTTGTTTTGAAAATGCTGAAGAAAGCGATGACCCTTTTGTATTTCTGACAGATTGTTCAACATTGAGTGTGACTGTCTGCTGAAGGGGATCCGCAGGGATAAGGCTCACCAGATTCTTACTGATATTTGTCGTGATACCTGACACTGGTTCAAGAAATATCAGTCCTTCCAGTTCCTGTGTTTCATCTATCGGGTCGGAGAAAACAATATCGATCCTGGTGTTATCGCCTGACAGGGTCCTGACATCCAGAACAGTGAATTCTTCTGCAGCCGGGATGCTTATGTTTTGAGAACCTTTCTTCTTTACTCCTGAATGCGATCCGTCCCAGACGATAGTCAGCTCCCGGGTTTTATTTTCCCTGGAAATATCAGTAACCATGAACCTGTGCACAAGATTGCCCGTATGATCCCATTTTACTTCCACTTTCTTTTTATCAAGTCTTGCTTCCAGGTATTTTTCCGTTTCAGCGTCGGGTATATAGTCTGAGGTTATTAATTCCCCGTTGAAAGTATACTTGTCTCCTTCGGTACTGCTTTCAAGGATGCCGGTTACTATACTGAAGTCTTTTTTCAGTGTTTGTACTCTCAGCGGAAATACTTTAAGTCTTTCTTCAACGGATCCGAGCTTATGGATCTGCAATCCGCCTGTATAGATCTTTCCCGGGTCGAGCAGCTTTGAAGGTCTGAATACCAGGGTTGATTCATCTGTCCATTCGGTTTTACCTTTCAGGGGAGGATTGAATTCAAAAAGTCCGGCAGGTGTCTGTTTGCCTGCTTTTGCCGCAAATTCCGGAGTGAAACGGATCTCAATTACCGAATTTGCAGGGATGATACCTGATGTATATCCTGAAATATACTGGCTGAATCCCTTATCAATCGGGAATATGGCTAAGGATATTTCCGGAGCTTTAAGTAATCCCGGTTTTTGTGCAGTTTTGTCACCACCGGGTCCGCATGAAACAACAAGAATGATAAATACCTGAATAATGAAAGTGCGAATGGATTTCATAGCAGTAAAAAATTAATAAAATGAATCTCCACTGAAAAATAAATCTTTGCCAACAGGGCACCGGGGAGCCAGGTTACACCATAGATAAGATACTATTAATTAACTTTTTGTGAACCTTCGTGTCTTCGTGTCCTTGTGGCTATACAATTTTACGACTTTTCAGAGAGGATTCGTAAGATTAAAATTACGAATTCTGTAGAATAATTATTATGGAGTTACCATCTCTGTTCTCAACTTTGCGACATAATCGCGGATCATGTCAAGAGTATTAACGGTGACTGTCATTTCCGCGCCGGATGAACGCAGTACTTTTTTTAAAGTATCTATCTCAAGGTCACCGGGTTTGAAGTAAATGTCGAAAGTATCGAAGAAATTGTTAAGGAATTTCAGTTTTTTTGTATAGTAAACCACAACCGGATCATCATAATAGTTCTTCATGAAGCTCAGTAGTGATTGCAGAGTATATTTTTGTTCTGCTATTTTCTGTACGACAACGGGATCGGGATTTTCAGGATCATATGCCATTTGTGTTGCTATGAACATTGCTTCCACCCATCCTCCCATTATCATGAGCCCTGCAGTGCTTTCCCTGTCGTTCTTCCTGAGGTGATCTTCAAGATCGGTATATGCCGATTTCATAAGTGCTGTCACAGTATCAGGATCAGCAATTTCACTGTTTATCTTCCTGAGCGGATCTGTCATCAGATAGTCCGGGATACCCAGCTTATTGCTTATTTCACGGATCGTTACCATGTAGTCAATTACATCCTGTCCCATCCCGAACATTTTCAGGTAGCTGAAATCAACGCCGTAAATTCCCGTATTGACTGCAGCCTTGGCAACGCTGAGGTAAAGATCGCTGTTTGATACGGGATTCAGAGCTGCATTATTGTAGGGAATACCCAGCCTGTTAAATATGACACTTATTTCAAGCGGAGTAAGCAGTCCGTAATAGGTTTCATATTTTGTTTGAGGATCTGATTTACCCGAGGAATCAGCTGGAAGAGTGGAGAAAACAGGGGTGAAAATGAATTTTTCAGATGCTTTTTGCCTGCAGGATGATGATATAAAGATAAAAGATACAAACAGCAGAAAAATGATGACTTTCATAGACAGATAATTGACATATCAAATTTATAATAAAATTTTAATAATTTTCAAATATCTTATTGATTCATTTCAATTTAATGATTAATATCTTTTGTGAATCCTTTGTGTAATCCTTTGTGACCTTTGTTGTTAAATATTTTTTACCACAAAGTCTCACAAAGGTTATCACAAAGGAACACAAAGGAATACAGCATATTAACAATGTTTATGAATTAAACAGATTAACATATCCTCGCTAAACTGTAATTTTGATTTATATGAGTATCCTGTTTCCGAGCTGCTGCGAAATGATCCTCAGTGCTGCTTTGAGTGTCTGGTCTTTTTTCTGAAGTGCCAGTATTCTTTCGGGATCACCTGAATGTACCGCTTCCTGAAGCTGAACCATGATCTCTTTCAGCCTGACCTTTATCTTATCGCCTTTGAATTTGAGGACAGCATCCGGAACAATATCTCTCAGCTTCATGTCTTCCGTCTCGACATAAGTCTGTTTATTCTTCCATATCTTGCTCAGCTGGTGCGATTCAGCCAGTATATCGGCCGACAGGCTTGAGATTGAAGGATCTTCATTTTTTATGAAAACTTTGTCTTCGAGGAATATACCATGCTCGGATGCGAATCTGAATTCTTCAAAAATGATCCCCAGGATCCCTTCATCAAAAGTGAGTTCATCTGAAACGATTTCCCTTACAATATAATCGGCAACGGTTGTGACTTCCTCCTGACCGTCCTCTTTCCTTATCTTCCTTTCCAGTTCATGGCTGCCGAATTTAAGAAGAAGCCTTATTATCTCTTTTTCAGAGATATAGGTCGTTATTTCCTGTTTTACAGGTTTATGAATGACAGGTGGAGGTACGGGAAGATCTTCAGGTCCGGGATATTTATTCCTGTCCTGGAAGCTTCTCTGCTGGCGCATTTTGTTGACTTCATGGTACAGTACCTCTTCGGGGACCTCCATAAAACCGCTGCACTCCTTAATATATATTGTCCTGGTGATCGATTCGGGAATAACTGCAATTGATCTTACGATATCGCGGATCAGGTTTGCTTTTTTAACAGGATCATTTGCGGCATCTTCAAGGAGGAGCCTGGTTTTGAAACGGATAAAATCTGTTTCATTTTCTGTAAGGAATTTCCGGTACTCCTCGTTGCTTACTTTTTTCGAATATGAGTCGGGATCTTCATTATCGGGAAGGAGTACGATTTTCACGTTCATTCCTTCCTCGAGGACAATATCAATCCCCCTGATTGATGCTTTTATGCCTGCAGGATCGCCATCATAAAGAATAGTAATATTTGGTGTGAATCTTTTTATAAGCCTCACCTGTTCCTGTGTAAGTGAGGTTCCTGAAGATGCAACAACGTTTTCGACATTTGCCTCGTGCATCGACATTACGTCGGTATAGCCTTCCACGAGGTAACACTTATCTTCCTGTGTGATTGCCTTTCGTGCCTGGTAAATACCGTAAAGGATCCGGCTTTTATGATAGATCTCTGATTCCGGGGAATTGAGATATTTTGCTGTTTTTGCATCAGTTCTGAGGATCCTTCCACCGAAACCCAGTACCTGGCCGGAAAGCGAATGAATGGGAAACATTACCCTTCCGCTGAATCTGTCGAAAATGTGATCCTCATGTTCAATCGAAAGCCCTGTCTTTACCAGGAAATCCTTTCTGTAACCGTCTTCAAGGGCCTTTTTTGAGAAAGCATCACGTTTTTCGAAACTGTAGCCTGTTTCAAATTTCTTGAGAGTACTCTGCCTGAAACCTCTTTCCCTGAAATATGCCAGTCCGACGGAAATACCTTCATCTGTATTGAAAAGGTTTTCCGAGAATTGCCGTGCTGCATAGGTCGTTATGACAAGAAGACTTTCCCGTTCGTTCTGTTTTTCTATCTCTTCACGGGAGAGCTCTTTTTCAACAACTTCAATATTGTATTTCTTTGCAAGGAATTTGAGTGCCTCAGGATAGTTCAGGTGTTCATGTTCCATCACGAAGTTGACCACATTCCCCACTTTACCGCAGCCGAAGCATTTGAATATCTCTTTTGAGGGGGATACTGTGAATGAAGGTGTCTTTTCATTATGGAAAGGGCATAATCCAAGATAATTGGTTCCTCTTCTTTTAAGCGGAACAAAATCCTGGATTACCTCAACTATTTCGGCAGCATTCAGGATACGTTCTATTGTGGAACGGTCAATCATGGTGTAAAGATACTAAAACGGGAATGTTGTGATACGATTAATTCGAATTAGCGTACCGGGGTGATTCGTTGCTTTGTGTCACTCGTACCGGATTGCTTCGTTGCTTTGTGTCACTCGCGCCGGATTGCTTCGTTGCTTTGTGTCTCTCGTACCGGATTGCTTCGTTGCTTTGTGTCACTCGTACCGGATTGCTTCGTTGC
>CAYQZL010000058.1:0-3113 GCA_964421975.1 uncultured Rikenellaceae bacterium | reverse complement strand
CGGATTGTTTCGTTGCTTTGTGTTACTCGTACCGGATTGCTTCGTTGCTTTGTGTTACTCGTACCGGATTGTTTCGTTGCTTTGTGTTACTCGTACCGGATTGCTTCGTCGCTTCGCTCCTCGCAATGACGGTAACACGATGTAACATTACTACCACTGTCATTGCGAGGAGCGAAGCGACGAAGCAATCCCGTACGTGAATTCCAACTCAACGAACCACGACTGCCAACGTGACATGCATTGCGACGAACTAATCTGATGCGTCATTGCAGGGCGTTACTCAAATCAACCCAGCCCGGATTCATCTTATTGATCAATTCTACCTTATCCCTCCTGCTTCCCCCTTTAATCTGTTTTTCCCTCTTAATTGCATCTCCGATAGAATCCAATTCTTCATAATAGACAAGTTTATTCAGATTGTACCGTGCAGAAAAACTATCAGGATGCTTTTTATTTTTATGTTGAATTATCCTTTCTTTTAAGTTACTTGTTACTCCTGAATAGAGCACACTGTTTTTCTTTCCGGTCAATATATAAACAAATCCCTTCACAACTTACAGAGTCTGATTTCACGTGATATTGTAGAGTTTTAAAAGCTTTTCCGTCAGTATTGCCACACCGTCAGAAGCCTTTTCTTTTATCACATTAATTTTATTTATCGGTACAAATACATCATTCGGATCAATCAGCCAGAGGGCGGCATTTTTCGGCGCATAGGATATCAGTCCTGCAGCAGGATAAACATTAAGTGATGATCCTATTACTACAAAAATCTCTGCAGAGGAAGTTATTCTCACCGCTTCATCCATCATTGGAACAGCTTCCCCGAACCAGACTATATGCGGACGAAGCTGACTTCCCTTTTCACACATATCGCCTGCTTTTATCTCTTTATAGCCTATATCGTAAACCAGTGACGGATCAGAGGTACTCCGCACTTTCGTAAGCTCTCCGTGCAGGTGCAGGATTTTCGTGCTTCCTGCTCTTTCATGCAGGTTATCGATATTCTGTGTAATAACATGGACATCGAAATATTTTTCAAGTGCGGCAACACCTTTGTGCCCTTCATTCGGTTCACATCCTGCAAGCTGTGTCCTTCTCTCATTGTAAAACCTGAGCACCAGTTCCTTATTCTTATACCATCCCATGGGCGATGCAACTTCATTCACATCATATTCTTCCCATAACCCTCCCGTCTCCCTGAAGGTCCTGATGCCGCTCTCACGCGACATCCCTGCTCCGGATAGAATTACTAACTTTTTCATCATACTTAATTATTATTGTAAAAGTATCAATTAATTATTCCCTTCTGAAATAAAATTTTTACCACCAAGCCATCAAACCACCAAGCCATCAAACCACCAAGCCATCAAACCATCAAACCATCAAGCCATAAAGCCATCAAGCCTCTAAGCCACCAAGCCACTAAGCCACTAAGCCACTAAGCCACTAAGCCACTAAGACACTAAGACACTAAACCACCAAGCCACCAAAACACAAAGCCACCAAGCCGCAAAGCCACCAAGCCGCAAAGCCACCAAGCCGCAAAGCCACCAAGCTTCACTAAGGATAAGTAATTAATTACTAAATCTTTATGGATCTTTGTGCCTTAGAGTCTTTGTGGCTATACAATTTTACTATTTTTCAGAGATGATTCAAATAATCATTCATCCTTCATATTTTTATTTATTTTGTACAATGGTGACTATTCATTTACTTAGTGATTTTTTTGTGATTCCTTTGTGTTACTTTGTGAAACCCTTTGTGTCTCTTCGTGGTAAAAAAAATTAACCACGAGGCGCTCATCCCGAGCTATTCGGGAACACAAAGGATTCACAAAGGACATGAATTATAAAAGTTAAATGAAATTTCCTGTATTAAATATTTTTCTTATTCTGACAATGTCATTGAATTCCGGTGCACAAAGTCCGGATTCGGCGAAATACCAGTCTCTCGATCCGTATTATTTTCATCTTGAGTACCTTAAGCAGGATCCGGCCCTGCTTATCGATGTCAGACAATCTTTTGAATACAGGGGGAAAAGAATAAAAGATGCAATAAATATTTCTTCATCCCGCGATCTTGAAATTACAGCAGATACTATTTCAAAGGAAACAGCTTTCTTCTTGTATTGCTCAACTGATTACAGGAGTATAGCGGCGGCAGAATTATTATATAAGAAAGGTTTCAGAAAACTATACAACCTCGAAGGGGGGATCGTTGCATGGAGACGGGAAGGTTTCCCGGTGGAGAAAGGGAAAGTAAAAACCGCAAAATCCCAACGCCGTAAAACCCGTAAAACCATTATGCCGTAACTCCATAGCACCGTAACACCGTAACGCCGTAACACCGCAACACCGCAACACCGTAACACCGCAATACCGTAACGCCGTAACACCGTAATGCCGTAACGCCGTAACACCATAACACCTTAAAAACCATAAAACCTCTGCAATACATCACATTTTAACTAAATTTGTGCCCGGACCAAAAACCAAGTAACATGTTCTCAGGAATAGTAGAAGAAGCAGCACCGGTTGTAAAGCTCGAAAAAGAGCAGGATAACCTTCATATCACAATGAAATGTTCATTTACAAATGAACTTAAGATCGATCAGAGCATTTCACATAACGGAGTATGCCTGACTGTGGTAAAAAAGGAGGGGGATACCTATACCGTAACAGCCATAAAGGAGACACTTGAGAAATCGAACCTGGGTCTTCTGAAAGTGGGCGATAAGGTTAATCTTGAAAGAAGCGCCAGGCTCGATGGTCGTCTTGACGGACATATGGTACAGGGACATGTGGATCAGACTGCAGTCTGTACCGCGGTTACGGAGTCGGGAGGAAGCTGGTACTATACTTTCAGTTATGTTCCGCTTCAGGATGATTATATGACGGTAGAAAAGGGATCGGTTGCAGTGAATGGCGTAAGCCTGACTGTAGTTAATTCACAGGAAAGATCTTTCCAGGTCGCGATAATACCTTTTACATATGAGGTCACCAATTTCCATCAGATCAAACCGGGAACAGTTGTGAACATCGAGTTTGATATCCTTGGAAGATCGGAAGAGCGTCGTGTAGGGAAAGAGTGTAGGATGGGGGGGGGTGGGG
>CAYQZL010000057.1:3293-25445 GCA_964421975.1 uncultured Rikenellaceae bacterium | reverse complement strand
CGCGATGGAATCTCGTGACTGGAGTTCAGACGTGTGCTCTTCCGATCTTACGTTTATCAACGACTTTTTCAAGAAAGCGGCTATACCAGGTAAATCTGACAGGTGCATTCAAATGTTTTATTGCAGATTTTTCGTGAAACAGGGTTGATACCAGCATTGGTATTACAATCAGGGCTACGAACAATGAGGAGATAAGAGAAAATGCAACTGTCCATGCCTGATCCCTGAACATTTCACCTGAAGCTCCATGAAGATAAACGATCGGCAGAAAGACAACAATCGTCGTGATTGTTGATGCAGTTATGGCAGCTCCAACCTGGCCTGTTCCTGTTATTACGGCTTCTTTCAGTGGCATACCTTCTTCGCGGTTACGGGTAATGTTCTCAAGGACCACAATTGCATTATCAACAAGCATACCTGCACCCAGCGCAAGTCCGCCAAGTGTCATTATATTTAGCGTGAGATCATTGAAATACATCAGATTAAATGTTGCAACCACCGACACGGGGATAGCGACACTGATAACAAGGGTTGTACCTATTCTTCTGAGAAAGATATATAAAACCAGAACAGCAAGGAAAATTCCAATGAGCAATGTGTTTTTTACTTCACCTACAGAATTCCGGATATATGTTCCCTGATCGCTTACCTTTATGAATTCATAACCGGGAAGAGCTTTGGTCAGTGTTGCAAATGCATCATCAAGACTCTTCACTGCATCAACTGTATTGTATTTCGGTTCCTTGTAAACAGAAAGTCCAATACATCTGTCTCCGTTCAGGGTGACAATATTTTCAGGATCCTTATTTGCAAATTCGATTTTGGCAACATCCCTCAGATAAACGGGCACACGGGCTGAGGTTGATGCTGAGGTTGAGGTTGAGGCTGAGGTTAAGGTTGAGGAAGGGTTTGAGGGGCTTTCGGCCGCTGATGGCTGTCTGAAGCCTACAATGATATTTTCCAGATCGTTCAGATTTTCGAGCACACTCACTCCCTTAACAACATATTTTGTACCCATATCGACAATGGAACCTCCTGACACGTTCCTGTTATAGCTGCTGATCTGGGCAGCGATACCTTCAGATGTCAGTCCGTATGATTCCATCAGGTACCTGCTTGTTTCAATAAGTACTTCACTTTCCTCGGTACCTGTCAGGCGTACATCAGCAACTCCTTCTATTCTTACAAGTTCATTCCTTATATAGTTTTCGGCTACTTTCCGCAGTTCATCCATATCAGAGATCCGGTCATTTTTCAGACCGACCACCATCACAGGTGATGCATTGGGATCATATTGTGATATTGTGAAATCTTCAAGGTCGGAATTCTGGCTGAATGAGTTAAGCTCTTTCTGCAGGTCGAGGAAGGCTTCATCCATATCCTTGTTCCAGTTATATTCAACTGTAATGTAAGCAGATCCGGCCCGTGCAACAGAAGAAACCCTTACAACATCACTTTGCCGCATGGCAAGGGATTCTATCTGGTCAACATAATTCTTTTCGATCTCTTCAGGTGGTTTCTCTCCGGCAGTCAGCTCAACATAGATTTTCGGATTATTAAGATCAGGAAAAAGATCTGTTCCCAGTTTACCGAAAGAGATAAAACCCAGCAGAAGTATCCCGAGTACCAGCATCAGTACTGTTACAGGGTATTTTACGGCAAATCTTGCGATCGCATTCATGCAGGCTATATAATAATTTTAACCTTTGACCTGTTGCTGAGGGTCTCAAATCCTCCGGTAACTACCCGTTCATTATTCTGGAGCCCCCGTATTATTTCAACTTCAGTAATATTTTCGAGTCCCGTTTCAACTATTCGTTCAACGGCAATACCCCGGTCAACAACAAATACTGTTTTACCTCTTTGACGCGAGAGTATTATATTCTTGGGTATAACGATAACTGAATCCCTTCGCTGTGTAACAATATCGGCTTTTACAAACATTCCGGGACGAAGAAGATAAAGTTCATTGTCAATATTTATAGTCCCTTTGAATGTACGTGTATCCGCATCAATAGCCGGTGACAACTGTGTTATTATACCAACTATTGTGTCTTCGGGGATTGTGTAATTTGTCAGTCTTGCCTCCTGGCCCGCTTTTATCGCTGAGATATATTTTTCCGGAAGTCTGACATCCATATACATGGTGCGGTAATCCATTATTTTCGCAATAGTCACTCCTGATGCTATCTCGGTACCGCGGGTATAATATGACAGGTCAACAATTACGCCGTCAATGGGAGAGATTATTTTCGTTTTCTCAAGTTTAAGCTTTGAGTTAATAACGGTGGTCTTTGCATTTTCATAGTTGATCCCTGCGGTTTTAAGCTCTTTCAGGGTAACTCCTCCCTTTTCATATAGTGATTCCTGCTTTCTGAGTTCACTTTCCATCAGCTCCATGTTAAGCTGATTTGTTTCCATCTGTACCGAATTCACATACTCTTCATCCTCAAGACGGGCAATAAGAGCTCCCTGTCTGACCCTGTCACCCAGTTGCCAGGGACGTCCTGTCTGTGGATTCCTTTCAAGATAGTAAGCCGCAGGTATTTTCGACTTAAGTTCAATCTCACCCCTGGGGAACACTGTGCCGGTTGTATTGACATATTCTTCAATTGATCGTGGTTTGAGTTCCTCTACGGAAACAGGAATCTCCACATCGGCAGTGAGGTTCTGGTCCTGATTCCTGCATGCCACAAGTACGGCAAAGAATGTAAATACGATAATTGTCTTCTTCATTTTATATTTATTATGACTTATTTTCTATTCTGATTTACAATGTTATTATCATGTGATTTATTACCGGGATTTACCCGCAGCAGATGTTGCGGAGAGAGTCTTTACCGGAGTTACCGGCAATTTTTTTTCAAAATCATAAAGAGTTTGTATTTTAAGATTCAGTAACTCAAGTTTATAAGAAATGAGTGAATTTGTATATGAGAGCTGTTTTTCCGAAAGCTGGTTCTGGTAAATGTTCAGATCCATACCCGTCAGGTCTCCGTTCTTGTATTTTTCAAGATTCAGGTCATATGTCAGCTGTGCATTTTTAACATTCTGCTGAGCTATTCCTATCTGGTTTCTCAGGTTAAGGAGATTTCTGTATACCTGCCTTATGCCCAGGATAATATCGTTTTGTTCTTCTTCATAGGAGATGTTTGCAGTTTCAATATTGGCTTCGGTTGCCCTGATTCTTGATTTCCTTTCTCCCCAGTCCCAGAGAGGAATGGAAAACGACAGTGAAATGCTTTCATTATCGGTGGGACTTTCATATACATTTCCTATTTTTTCATTATCTCCGAATAATCCAACAGAAAGTCCCAGATTTCCTTTGAATTCATTCAGAGCCTTGGTCTGTATAAGATCGAATTGTGCGGTTTCAATGTTTATTTTACTCTGCCTGAGTTCCATCCTGCTTGCAAGCCCCTGATCTATTGCGAAGGCAACATCTACATTTACCGTATCGACATCAATATTTGGAAGGACAAAGAAATCGTCATACAGGCTCATGCCGATTATCATTTTGAAATCGTCCTTGGCATTTTCAAAATTCACCTGGCTGTTCTCATATTCCGATTTTGATGACGCCAGGTTTAGTTCAGCCTGGAACATTTCCTCACGGGCTGAAATACCCGCATCGACTTTGTTTTTGATGACTTCATGGCTCTGCTGCATATTCTGGTAAGCCTGTCTGGCAATTTCCAGGCTTTGCTGTTGCTGATAAACATAGTAAAATGCCTGTGTTACGCCTTTTTCAAGGGCAAGTAGCTGGATTGCATAATTGAGTTGTGCATTTTCAAGAGCCAGCTGTAATTCTTTCAGCTGAAGTTTTGTACGGTTATATGTAAACAAAGGCTGATTCAGATTTAGTGAGAGCCTGTTGCTGAAACCTTTTGTCGTTCTGTCGGTGAATTCACTGTAAGAATCAGTATAACCGAAGCGGTTGGTGAGTGACAGTACTGCATCTGTCAGTACAATTGGCTGGGAAACAGTAAAGAGCCCGTAACTTTCTGTCGTTTTTGTTGTGTTCCATTCTGAGATAAGATCGTTGAATTCACGGTTCTGATTGAATGACAAAGGATTTACGGACAATGAGAACTGTGACTTTAAGGCTGCATTCTGGGCATTGAGGTTTTCCTGACTCCGGATAAGGTTGAGCCGCGTTCTTTTCATGTTGGGACTGTTGTCTTCGGCGATCTGCATTGCTTCCTCAAGAGTAAGCCCCTTTTGAGATGAAGAGATCAATACATTCATTATAAATATGAAACATGAAAAAATGACCCTGATTCCTGTTTTAAAATGATTATTCATTATTAAAGCTGTTAATCTTTTATTAATAAGTTAATTAACCACGGAGTTACATGTTGTCCCGTCCCGATAGCTATCGGGAGCCATCGGGATCACTGAAGTGTTTCCTCACCTCTCGTCTCTCACAAGCCTTCGCTGAAGCTACGGCTTGCAAAGCCTCTCACCGCTCACAAGCCTTCGCTGAAGCTACGGCTTGCAAAGCCTCTCACCACTCACAAGCCTTCGCTGAAGCTACGGCTTGCAAAGCCTCTCATCTCTCGCCGCTCACCCTTCAACCTCAACCTCTACTCAACCTTAATCCACCTGATTGCATCACCGACCACTATCCTGCCCGATGACTGATTTGAAAGTTCTACTTTTGCCGAATCGGATGAGAGATAATATCTTCCGAGGTGATTCCAGCCCGGTTCAGCATTTTCAAAATCGACCGTTATTACATCGGCACCTTCATCGTGGTAAATCTTATAATGCATGTCCCTGTAGGGAGAGTTTCCACCGGATGCCTCTCCGGATCCCGGCGGCGGACTTCCTGCCGGTCCACCCGGCCCCCTTCCGGTCCTGACTGTAATCCGGTCACCGGTCTTACCGATGTAACAATATATATCATAATATCCCGGTTCATTTATCCCTGCTGACCAGCTTACGGTTCTTTCACCTGTTCCTCCCCGTGTATATACAGAAGAAAGAATATATCTTCCGTAATAGACTGACTGAACCGCTTTTTGCCACCTTTCCGGTGCCCTCCACATGTTGACATCGCCATATTCATTCCTGTTATTATCGCTGACCTTAAGTAATCTTTTAAGGGGCCCTGGTTTTTCAACCACCCCTTTATCAAATCCGGGATCTTCATTGTCCACGATCAATTCACCGGGGATCAGCAGTTCGGGAGCCCTGACAGTTAGTTCTTCTTCATTTGCAGCTGAGGCTCCTGTTTTTATCTTTTTTATTTCGTTAACAGGTATATTTATTTCACCCGGAATATTCTTTGCAAAGAGAGTATTGATGATCATTTCCCTTGGTTCCCCGTCAAGTATTATTTTCAGCTTCTTTGCTTCACCTGGTCCCAGGACCACGATCTTTGATATGTCGTCAGTTTCCATTCCCTGACCCTGTATCGTTACCATTGATGGTCCGCCTCCGGATCCGCCTCTTGTGACTACATCTATTCTCATTCCGCCAGCCCTGCCGGCAGAACCTGTACGGAATGCGACATTAAAAATCCCTGTTACAGGTTCGGGATTATGTGCAGTAAATGATACAAGATATTTTAATCTGTCTCCGGCAATCGTTTCTGCGGCTTCAATATTTGAAAATAAAAATCCGGGCTGACCACCCGTGCTGAACCAGTCACTGAGGTAAGGATATATTTCGAATCCGGAATGTTCTTTCAGATCATTATTGAATTTAAGGATATCGATACGCTGAAATTTGTGATCATCGAGATATTTTCTGAACCAGTTATTAAATTTTTCAATACCGGCTTTCGATCTCATCAGATTGAAAAGATAATCTCCCTTTACGTTTAAAACAGCTCTTATTGTATCACTACCGGGATTCATTGAAAGTACTTCACTGAAACTGCCGTTTCTCAGGATGAGATTAGCTTTGTCATGCCCCGTCATTCCTCCCGTCATTCTTCTGAAACCACTGTTAGGATCAGTAACTTTCTGCAAATGTGATTCAAAAACTGCATTAATAACCGGATATCGGGAAGAGTAAAAATTATTTTTAAAGAAATAGAAACTTGGTCCAAGACGATAACGGGTTGGCTCATTTATCACTTCTCCGTTTATAAATCTGAAATTCTCCCCGGAAATAAATGTATTTCTTATGAAATCGTTAAAAATTCTTACCTGAAGTTCCTTATCTGTGACAACCTGGTTATTTCTGACCATATTCTTTTTCTGTCTTGAGAACCTTTTTGCGAATCCTGCATTCTGCAGAGTTGATAGTTTCTCTGGCAGCAGGACCATCGAAGGCTGTACCTCTGCTCTCGTCTGGGTGCTCATTTTAGGATAGGAAAAGAACTGTACCGGAACTTCAAGGAGGCTTAATGTATTAAATGGATATTTGGTTGAGAAATTTGTTTCCAGATCTCGCATTATTCCTGAAACAAGCATTGGCAATGTATCCTTAAGTTCTGCCAGATCCTTTTTATAATAGTCGTTTCCGGCGAAGTAAAATGTGAAATAGCTCACTGAATCTACTTTTAGTGTATCTGAAAGATAATTACCTATTGCCAGGGTAAGTCCTGTAAGCGGAAGATTGTTCCTGTAAATGAATATCCCGTTTTCTTTTATCATTTCACCCTGGGATACAGCCGTAAGTCCGTTCCCGGTACTTACTTTTAGTTCAAACATAGTGAAGTCAACCTTTATTCTTGCCGGATTGGACGGATAATAATTCAGTCCGGGAACCGGATACCAGTGTGTCTCAGGGGTAAGGAGAACATAGTCTTCTGTAAGGAATGCCTGCCGTTTGTTTACATTCAGCATTTCTATCCTGTAAGGAGACTTTCTTACATCTGATGGCTGATCAGGATAACAGTAATTTTCATCGATCATGCCCGAATATGAAATGGTTATGGAGTCAGTCTCCCCTGATCCGAGGTTTTTTCCCGGATCAATATCAATAATATGATTTTCTCTTTGAAAATTAAGTTTCCCATCGGCCGATCTTACTTCGCGAACATTAAGGCCAGGATTAAGTGACAGAATATATCTGTTTATTGCTTCATTGTTATCATTTTTCAGTCTGAGTACAGCAAATGCCTCGATGGAGTCACCTTTATGTCTGCAGTCAATTGATGCACCGGTCAGGGCCGGGAAATGACTGTTCTCAAAACGGCTGTTTGTTTCAATGATCCTTTGCCTGCTGTTTTTAGCTTCCTTCCATGTATTAAGCAAAGTAAATCCGGAAAAAACAGCAGCAGCCAGAAAAACTGCCATCAGTACAGATGAGAGGATAGTATGTGGTTTTGACTGTGGCAAGCGTTTGAACAACAATACTGTGGAAAACACAAGAGCCAGTCCGAGACATACAAAAAATCCTCTCTGGATGATTATTGCAGAAAGGTTGTCAAAGCCGATTATATCTGATTTAAAAACAGGGAAGCCGAAAGCCATATAATCGAATACAGATCCGGCCCTGTACCATAGCCAGAACATATTAAGTGCAGCTATGCCAAGTAATATCAGAAAAGTCACTGCCTGGTTCCTGATAACTGACATCAGCATAAAGGCAAGACCAAGGCTGAACAGGAGGGTCGGAACACAAATTATAAGAATATACCACAGATAAGCCATTATATCAATGGTCATTGATCTTGATATAATATTTATGATCATTGCAATTCCCAGTATCACAAGATCGAGGCTTATGAAAAGTCTGAGGATCCCGGCTGTTTTTCCTGCAACATATTCAAAGTTCGACATCGAACGGGTATAGAGGACTTCATTGGTGTCGAGCTTTTTATCACGTTTCAGGAAATCGGCGGCAAGAAAAATGACTATCAGTGCCTGCCCGATATTAAGAAGGTAGAGGTTAACAAGAGGAACTGAAGAAGGTATTGATACCAGTGACCAGGACTCATCACCAATGGGAGAAAATAAACCGATATTCAAAAATGTAAATATGAAGAGAGCACCTATTGAGAACAATCTGAAGAACCAGCTTCTCCTCAGGGTTTTGGCTTCATATTTTGCCACAGTCCTTATGTTATGGAGAAGTGGCATATCAGTCTGTCAAATCAGTATGAAGTTTGTGTTCCATGTAATAAACATATGCATGTTCGATATTTGGAGTAATGACTTCGGCAGAATCAAATTCGGGAATATGGTCAGATACTACCTGTACCTCCCAGCCTGTTTCCACAGGGATGGTCGAGATCACATTATATCTTTCCTTTGCGGTTTCATATTCACCCGGGCTGAGATGTAATTTGAAAACATGTCCGTCAGCCTGACTGACGAGGTTCTCGGGAGATCCCGAGAAGACCAGTTCTCCCCTGTTGAGAAGGGCCATACTCTGGCACGTGGATGAAATATCGCCGACAATATGTGTTGAAAGGATGATTATAACATCCTGTCTGCTTAATTGTGAGAGGATATTCCTGAATCTTATTCTTTCATCCGGATCAAGTCCTGTAGTAGGTTCATCAACTACTATCAGCTTCGGATTACCTATCAGTGCCTGGGCGATCCCAAGCCTTCGTTTCATTCCTCCCGATAATTTATTTGCCTGACGGTCGCGAACCTCAAGTAATCCTACCTGGTTCAGCAGCCGGTCGACTTCAGATAATCGGGTCCTCCTGTTCTTAAGTCCGGCAAGTGATCCGGAATAATCAAGGAATTCCCATGTTTTAAGAGATGTGAAGAATCTGAAATCCTGAGGCAGATAACCAAGCATGCTGCGTAACCACTTTCTGTTATTCTGTATGTCACGGCCATCGACTAAAACTACACCCGAAGATGGTTTCATCAGGGTGACAATAATTTTCATGAGAGTCGATTTGCCTGCTCCGTTTGGTCCCAGAAGGCCGAACATCCCGGTACAGAATCTGAGGTTGATATCCTTCAATGCCTGATTGCCGTTAGAGTAGATCTTACTTAATCCACTGATCTCAATTTCCATAGTGCATTTCGGGATAACTTGGTTTATTAAGTATATTGACGTTATAAAGACGTAATTTATTTCAAATGTTGCAATAATTATTATGAATTTATAAAATCATTAATTTAGAAAGGGCCTCCATGTTGTAAACAAATTCCTAATTTTACAGCCTGAAAATTTCGGTAGTGGGCTATAAGACAAACAAACGGAAGATTATTAATGACCCGGTTTACGGATTCATCAATATACCCGTTGATTTCATTTATGATCTTATTGAGCATCCCTGGTTTCAGAGACTTCGGAATATAAAACAGCTTGGGCTTACAAGCTTTGTATATCCCGGAGCTAATCACAGCAGGTTTCAGCATTGCCTTGGAGCTTTACACCTGATGGACATGGCCATCCAGACTCTCCGAAGCAAGGGTACCCGGATATCTGCAGAAGAGGAAGAGGCAGCACTGATAGCAATTTTACTTCACGACAGCGGGCACGGACCTTTTTCACATGCCCTTGAGAACTCAATAATAACCGGTATATCACATGAAGATATTTCTCTCCTGCTTATGCAGAAACTGAATGAAGAATACAGCGGGAGGCTGAATCTTGCAATAGATATATTTAAAGGTATTTATGAGAGGAAGTTTTTTCATGAACTTGTTTCCGGGCAACTGGATATGGACAGGCTGGATTACCTGCGAAGAGACAGTTTTTTTACGGGAGTAATTGAAGGATCTGTCGGATCAGACAGGATAATCCGTATGCTGAATGTGGTGAATGATTCTCTGGTAATTGATGAAAAAGGGATCTATTCGGTAGAAAAATTCCTGATTGCCAGAAGGCTGATGTACTGGCAGGTTTATATGCATAAAGCGGTTATTGCTTCTGAAACCCTGCTTGTCAATGTTCTCAGACGTGCAAAGGAACTGGCAATGGAGGGAGTTGACCTCTATGCCACACCTGCTCTCAGATTTTTCCTTTACAACAGATTTGGGCCCGACGACCTGCTTAAAGAAGGCAAATTTACCCCCGGGATCCTTGCCACCAACTTTACCAGGCTTGACGATTCAGATATACTTGTTTCGGCAAAATACTGGGCTGACAGCAGGGATATGATCCTGGCCGACCTTGCTTCCAGGCTTATGAGAAGGGGACTGCTTGCCGTGGAATTACAAAATGAACCTTTTCCCAGGGACAGATTGAACACACTGACCGAAAAGGTGGTTGATGTGTTCAAAATAGAGCCCCGACTGGCTTCTTATTATGTATTCTCAAACAGTATCTCAAACCTCGCTTACACTCCCGGATTTCCTGAAGTCAGGATCTTGTTGAAATCAGGAAAAACAGCCGATATATCAGATGTGTCAGATATGTTTGATCATCGGTTTCTGTCAGAAAGAATTACCAAGTATTTTTTATGCTATCCAAAAGAATTAAGATAACCAAGAATATATAACGAAATGGAATTTACAGCCAAAGCAATAGCAGACTTTTTGAAAGGTGAAATAGCAGGAGATCCGGATATAAAAGTCAATACAATAGCAAAGATCGAAGAAGGACAAAAGGGAGCCCTTTCCTTCCTGGCAAATCCTAAATACGAACATTATATTTATGAGACCGAGTCATCAATAGTCCTGGTAAACCACGATTTTGTCCCTACATCCCCTGTAAAGGCAACACTGATTAAAGTAAATAACGCTTATGAATCCTTTGCCTCACTTCTCTCTCTGGTTGAACAATCCAGACCGAAAAAGAAGGGGATCCATCCCTCAGCAATTATTGAGGAAAGCTCAGTTGTCGGTAAAGATGTTTATATAGGTGCTTATGTTTATATAGGTGGTAACTGTAAAATAGGTGATAGTTGCAGAATATATCCGCAATCTTATATTGGTGACGGAACCAAAATAGGTGAGGACTGTCTGATTTATCAGGGTGTTAAGATATATCACGAATGTGTTATAGGTAATAAATGTACAATTCATGCCGGAACGGTTATTGGAGGTGACGGTTTTGGTTTTGCCCCTCAGTCGGAAAATGAGTTTATGAAAATCCCACAAATGGGTAATGTAGTAATTGAAGATAATGTCGAGCTGGGAGCAAATGTTACGATTGACAGGGCAACAATGGGATCTACAATTATCCGGAGAGGTGTGAAACTGGATAATCTTATTCAGGTTGGCCATAACGTTGAAATAGGTGAAAATACAGTAATGGCTGCACAAACCGGAATAGCAGGTTCAACTAAAATTGGCAAAAACTGTATGTTTGGCGGACAGGTAGGTATTTCAGGTCATATTAAGATTGCTGACGGAACAAAAATTGGTGCGCAATCAGGTGTGCCGGGAAATGTTAAAAAGGAAAACTCGGTGATCACAGGTACTCCGGCCATGGATCATAAGGATTTTCTCAGATCGGCAGTCATTTACAGGAAATTACCCGATATTAAATCAAGGATTGACTATCTTGAACAGGAACTCGGTTCCTTAAAGAGGAATATGGTCTGATTGCGGAGAAAATTCGAAAAAACTGATATTTACACACATAAGTATTAATTTTCTGTTTTGTCCGGTTTTTTTATTTTTTTTGTACCCGGTTATAATTCAATTTACGAATACTGATGAGTGAAAAACAACGTACCCTTGCCGGAGATATAAGTCTTAAAGGAAAAGGATTACATACAGGAGTAAATGTTAATATCACCTTTAAGCCTGCTCCGGCCAATCATGGCTATAAATTCTGCAGGACAGATTTACCGGGAAAACCTTTGATAGATGCACTGGCTGAACATGTATCGGATACATCACGTGGTACAACGCTTTTACAAAACAATGCATCTGTAGCTACGATTGAGCATGTACTGGCTTCGTTTTACGGACTTGGTGTTGATAATGCATTGATAGAAATAGACGGACCTGAAGCACCTATCATGGGCGGATCGGCTCTGAAATTTGTTGAAGCTATTAAGGAAGCCGGGATAATGGAACTGAAAGAGGACAGAAACTATTATGTGGTAAAGCAAAAAATTGCCTATTCCGATGAAGAACATGGTGTGGATCTGATAGTATATCCTGATGACCATCTGAGCATCAATGTTCTTATTGATTATAATTCAAGGATACTCGGTAACCAGTATGCAATACTTGATACTATTGACGATTTTGAGAAGAATATATGTTCAAGCCGGACCTTTGTTTTTTTTCATGAGCTTGAGCCTCTATATAAGATGGGTCTGATAAAAGGAGGCGATCTTGATAATGCAGTTGTTATACTCGAAAAGGAAGTGAGCCAGGAAGAGATTGACCGTATTGCCAGACTGTTCAACAGACCGGGGATCAGTAAACATACTGCGGGAGTACTTAATAATACCGAACTCAGGTTCCCGAATGAGCCTGCCCGGCATAAGTTGCTGGATCTGCTTGGAGACCTGGCACTTGTAGGGCATCCGGTAAAGGGGAAGGTTGTTGCCACGAGGCCCGGGCACTATGCCAATACCCGTCTTTCAAAGACTATCAGGCAGGAGATGAAGAAATCACTCTCAAAGCATAAGATCCCGGTATATGATCCAAACCTGCCTCCGGTTTATACACTTGAGGATATTAAAAAAAGAATTCCGCACAGAGCACCTTTCCTGCTGGTTGATAAAATAATCTCTCTTGATGAAACGACTGTAGTGGGAATTAAAAATGTTACATTCAATGAACCATTTTTTCAGGGTCATTTCCCTGATGAGCCAGTGATGCCCGGGGTACTTATGGTTGAAGCTCTTGCACAATCAGGAGGCTTGCTGGTACTCAGCGGACTGGATGAACCGGAAAGATATTCAACTTATTTTCTCAAGATTGACAAACTCAAATTCAAGCATAAAGTAGTTCCCGGGGATACACTTATTCTGAAAATGGAATTGACGGAGCCTATGCGAAGAGGGATCGTAACTATGTTCGGACAGGCATTTGTCGGAAATAATCTTGTTCTTGAGGGTGAGATGACTGCCCAGGTTATTAAAAATAAATGAACCGATGATATCAAATTCAGCTTATATAACTCCCGGTGCTGTTATAGGGAAAGATGTTTCAATAGATCCTTTTGCCTTTATTGCCGCCAACGTTGTTATTGGAGACGGATCATGGATTGGTCCTGGTGCAGTAATACTTGACGGAGCAAGGATAGGAAAGAACTGTAAAATATTTCCTTCTTCAGTCATTTCGGGTATTCCTCAGGATATGAAATTCAAAGGTGAAGAAACCACCGCACATATAGGGGATAATTCAACAATCCGGGAAGGTGTGACAGTGAACAGGGGAACTGCATCAGCCGGTAAAACGGTTGTTGGCAATAACTGCCTCATCATGGCATATGCTCATGTAGGGCATGACTGTCTCGTTGGTAATAATTGTATAATTGGCAATGGATGCGGTCTGGCGGGAGAGGTTGTAGTGGATGACTGGGCTATTCTGAGCGGAGGCGTGCTTGTTCACCAGTTTTCACATATCGGGGGGCATGTGATCATCGGTGGCGGATCAAAAGTGAGATCGGATGTTCCTCCTTACATAAAGGCCGACAGAGATCCTCTGTGTTACCTCGGACTCAATACCGTGGGTCTTAACAGGCGTAACTTCGGGAAGGAAAGGATAGATGAGATCCACAATATTTACCGGATTATTTACCAGAGTAAAAGAAATACAACACAGGCCCTGGAATATGTCGAGAAGGAATTTAATCCCTCTCCAGACAGGGATTATATAATAGGATTTATAAGGAATTCCGGAAGAGGTATAATCAGGAGCCCACGTTGAAGATCATCTCAGTACAATAATATCCCTTCCGAACGGATTCAGAGCAACCGAGCTCAGCTTGAAATGCTGCATTCCGAATGGTATACCTATTATCGTTATCATGAGCAGCAGGCCGAACAATGCATGTGTCAGGGCAATCCATATACCTCCGCAAAAAAGCCACAGGAGGTTCATTATAATATAAAGACATCCTGATGCTCTTTCCTTAACACGTGTATCCCTGCCAAATGGCCAGATGGCAAGCGCTCCCATTTTGAGTGTCTGGAGACCGAAAGGGATCCCGACAATGGTAAGCATGAGGATTATACTTCCTATGAAATACTCTATAGCTATTATTATGCCTCCGAAAATCAGCCAGATCAGATTCCCCAGTATTTTCATTATCGTAAATTGATTATTCAAGAATAATTGTCCTGTCCTTTGGATATTTTACAGACCAGGTTATAATGACCTGTTTTGTCTCCTGAGGTTTTAACTCGAAATCCCAGCTCACCCTACCTGTCTGCGTATTATACTTCCCTCCTGATAATTCTGATGCTTCAACGGATATGCCACTGTTGGTTGAGACAGGTATCTGATCATGGAGGGTTAATCTGGCAGTACTGGTTTTATTATTCCGGATTGTAATCAGGAATGAAAATGTTTCTGTTTTGTTTGCGCCTAAGACTCTTTTGCTGGTAAAATCCTTCCTCTTTTCTCTTTTTACAAGTATGCTGTTATCTGTACCCAGAGACAGGGTCAGGGTATCAGAAAGCTGGTTTACATTGATGACCGATTTTCCGACAAAGGTATTTTCAAAATATAATGTTGCCTCTCCGCTCTGAAGGCTCATTTCTGCCCAGTTGGTTATATTGCCGGTCAGATAAGCGTGTGGTGACATTTTCGGTACTGCCACATATTTGTATTCTGCCGGTACTGAAGTTCTTTGAATCTCAATAGTCTGGACCTTACCGTCGGCAGCTATTGTATATGGAACAGCAACATCGAATGAAACAGCTGTTTCGCCCACCTGTTTTTCGACAAAGACCGGAGCTGCTTCTGCCATTTCGTCAGCCATGATTTCTTCCTTTGCCATGTCTGCCACCATTTCTCTTTGCACCAGCTTTTTAGGAGCTGAAGCAACTCCTCTGATACGGATATTCTGTTCAGGCGGATTATAGTAATCAATATACCATGGGTAAAGTTCAGGTACATCACCCGCAATCCATGGATTGGCATTTGAAAAACTCAGTTTAACATCTTTCCATTCAACGCCTGTGTTCTGGAACAGGTTTGCCTTGTAGAATATATTAACAGGACTTGTAATATCATCAACCCTGATATCATATGAAGGGAACCAGCCGGCATTTGAAACCACATATGAAAACATAAGTTTTCCTGAAAGAGGCTTCTCACAACTTACGGAAACAGATATTTCTCCTGAAGGAAGCTGTTGTTTGCCTGTTCTGTCAGCAATCTGCTTCTGTAACGCGGTGATCTGTTTCTCATAATCCTTAATGAGACGGTTCTTTTTCAGGACAGTCGTGGTAACCTGGTCCATATTATCTGTATAAAGCTGCATTACACCCTTAAGCTGTTCAATCGAGAAGCTTGTCTCTTTAACCAGAATTGCCCTGTTCGCTATCAGGAAAGCTTCTTTTTCCTTTAAAACACTTATTGCGGCTTTTTCGTCTTCCACTTTCAGCTGCAGAGCTTCGATCTGGCTCCTTATATTCTTTATTTCCGGAGAATCTTCAAGGTTCAGGAGGTAATTATTCTGATGATTTACCGAAAGAATGGTAAAATTTCCCGTTCCTTTTACCTGGATGCTTCTTGCATCAATATAGGGAGAGAGACCAGATAATTTCAGTATTGTCTTACCGGCAGGTATATCAACGGGTGCTTCGTGACTCATCTGTGCCCTGTCAGGATAAACAGTAACATTTTTCAGACTTGCTTTGATATTCTTTTCACTGTCTGCGTTAACAGCATTCCAGGAAATAAGAAGGATGGCTATTATAGTTAAATATTTTTTCATGGTAAATAACTTAAAAATAAATTTAAAGTTAAGACTTTAGATCATATCAGGGATATGCACTGCAAAAATTGTGCAATAACATCCTGTATAAAAAGAGCATCAGGTATTACGGATTCATTTTGTCATTAGAAAAAAATGTTGCAAATTTGCGGGCTCCGGGAAGATTGGTTACAAATCAATATACCTTTTTCTGATAACAGGCTGATTATAAGTAAATAATTTCCAGATTGAAATGTTTTTTACAGACGGCCTGTTGAAAACAATTTATACTCAAAAGCGAATAACAAAGGAGGAAAAATGCAGGATAAACTTCAGGAAATAACAGATAAAATTTACCGGGAAGGTGTTTCCAGGGGTAATGAAGAGGCAGAAAAAATTATTGCCGCTGCCAGGAGTGAATCGGCAAAAATAATCGCAAAGGCTGAAGAGGAAGCAAAAGGGATAGTTGCCGGATCACAGAAGAAAGCCGACGAAATGATCAAGAATACCGCATCAGAACTTAAACTCTCTTTTCGCCAGTCACTTAATGCCCTGAAACAGGAGATAGAGAACAAGATCACCCTCAGGATTATCGATGAACCTGTTTCTGAAGTGTTTTCCGATAACTCATTTCTGGCAGGATTGATTGAGATCATTGCCGAAAAATGGGCGCAGGAGAAAAGTGATCAGGAATTTGAGATACTTCTTCCGGAAAAGGCGATAGCTGATGTTGAAAAATATCTTAAAGGGAAAACTAATAAAGTACTTTCTGCAAAGTTATCCCTGCGTCCCGGGAAATCACTTGAAAAAGGATTTGAGATCCATCCGTCGGGGCAGCAGTATAAAATAAGTGTTACCGATACTGACATAGCAGGTTATCTGAGAGAATTCATCCGGCCAAGGCTTACTGAACTGTTGTTTGAAAAGGGAAGTAATGTTTAGAAGACAATATCATTGTTTGATAGCCGGGCTTGCTGATCTTGTCTTTGACAGCGGTAAGGGTTTTGCAGATATGGCGGAATTCCGTGATGAGCTGAAATCAATACTGCATCCTTCAGATTATTTACTGGTATCGGTTCTGTTTCTTCCTCATGATAACAAGAACCTTATGTCATTTCTTGGAGATAATGCAACAACCTGGGATCCTTTGGGTAATTATTCCCTGCAGGATATGGAAGAACAGAAGAGAATAACTGAATCTATACTGAAAGAGGATGATATCCTTCCCTCATACATGGTTGAAGCTATTACAGGCTGGTTCCATCCTGAAAGTGTAAACGACAGGCTGGAGACCGAAAAGAAACTGACTGAAGGATATTTGAAAACTGCACTGAGTTCAGGGAACTGTTTTCTGGAAAATTATACAGTGTTTGACAGGGATCTGAGGAACATATTTGCACTGGTAAACTCTAAAGCGCTGGGACTGGATGCAATTAAATTCATTTCAGGTGATGATCCTTTTTCATCGTGGCTCAGGGAGGTGTACAAAAGCGGAAAAGATTTTCAAATCCCGGCAGAACCCGGTTATGTTCCTGTGTTGTTTAAAATAGTCATGGAAAATGAATTCCTGGAAAGGGAAAGAAAGTGTGATATTGCCCGCTGGGATTTTGTCAATGAAGAGACATTTTTTGAATATTTTACAATTGACTGGCTACTTGGGTATCTTATAAAGCTGTCTATAGTTATAAGATGGAAACAACTTGATCCCGAAGCCGGAAAATCGATGTTGAAGAAGCTGGTAGCGGAAATGGAAACTCCTGCAAAAGCAGTTAATATGGCTGAAGAATAAAAGGTTTAAAGTTCAGAGTACTGATTAAGCGGATGATAAAATAATAATCCATGTAATTAAGAATAAATGGTGACAAAAGGAAAGGTATACGGAATAATATCCAATCTGGTCATTGTCAATGCAGACGGGCCTGTTGCCCAGAATGAGATATGTATGATAACTCACGGTAATACGAAGCTTATGGCTGAGGTTATCAAATTACACGGCGATCAGGCATTTGTCCAGGTTTTCGAAAGCACACGCGGTTTAAAAATTGGTTCGGAGGTGGAATTTACAGGAAGTATGCTCGAAGTGACACTTGGCCCGGGTATCCTGTCACGTAAATATGACGGATTGCAGAATGACCTGGAAAGACTGGAAGGAGTGTTTCTGAAGAAAGGAGAATATAATTACCCTCTCGATCAGAATGCAAAATGGGAATTTACACCGCTTGCACAAACAGGAGATAATGTAGAGGCAGGTTCATGGCTGGGAGAAATAATTGAGAACTGGATGCCTCATAAAATTATGGTTCCCTTTAAGATGCAGGGCAGTTACAAGGTGAAATCGGTCATGAAAAAGGGATTTTACCAGGTAAATGACACAATTGCAGTTATATCGGATAAAGATGGCCATGAACATAATATTACTATGGTGCAGAAATGGCCGGTAAAGCTTCCGATAAAGGTATACCGGAATAAGACCAGACCATTTAAGATCATGGAGACAGGTGTAAGAGTAATAGATACTCTCAATCCTATTACAGAAGGCGGAACCGGGTTTATTCCCGGGCCTTTCGGTTGTGGGAAGACTGTTCTTCAGCATGCGCTTTCAAGACAGGCTGATGCTGACATGGTCATAATAGCTGCCTGCGGGGAAAGAGCAAATGAGGTGGTTGAGATCTTCAAGGAGTTCCCGGAACTGACTGATACAAGAACAGGAAGAAAACTGATCGAAAGAACAACCATTATTGCCAATACTTCAAATATGCCGGTGGCAGCAAGAGAAGCATCGGTTTACACGGCAATGACCATTGCGGAATATTACCGTTCAATGGGTTTGAAAATATTATTGCTTGCTGACTCCACTTCAAGATGGGCGCAGGCTCTGAGAGAGATGTCAAACCGTATGGAAGAATTGCCTGGACCGGATGCTTTCCCGATGGATCTTCCGGCAATTATTTCAAACTATTACTCAAGAGCTGGATTCGTGGAACTGATCAATGGCAATACCGGTTCAATTACTTTTATAGGGACTGTATCGCCTGCAGGTGGTAACCTTAAGGAACCTGTTACAGAATCGACAAAGAAAGCTGCAAGATGCTTTTATGCTCTTTCACAACAGAGATCCGATTCAAAAAGATACCCGGCCATCGACCCTATCGAGAGTTATTCCAAATACCTTGAATACGATGAGGTTAAAGAATACCTGTCCGAAAAAATATCTCCCGGCTGGCACGATCAGGTTACCAGGGCAAAAAATATTCTTCTCAGGGGCAGGGAAGCCCAGGAACAGATAAATATTCTCGGAGATGATGGTGTACCTCTGGATTATCACGTACGATTCTGGAAATCTGAAGTCATAGATTTTATTATTCTGCAACAGGATGCTTTTGATAAAATCGACCAGATAACACCACTGGAGCGCCAGAAATATATGCTGAACAAAGTTTTGGAAATTAACGATATGGCTTTGAAATTCAACACATTTGAGGAGGTCTCTTCATTTTTCAAGAAGATCATCAACATGCTCAGACAGATGAATTATTCTGTTTTTGAATCAAATGAATTTTACAAATATCAGACAGAACTGGAACAGGAGCTTAAAGAATTAGCAGAGTTATGACAGAAAAGAGAGCATTTCAGAAGATATATACGAAGCTTACAAGGATCACCAAAGCAACCTGTTCGGTAAGGGCAACAGGTACAGGATATGAAGAGCTTGCGCTTGTAGACGGGCGCCTGGCCCAGGTTGTTAAGATTATCGGTGATGAAGTAACGCTACAGATATTCTCAGGTACCGAAGGCATCCCCACAAATGCTGAACTGGTATTTCTGGGAAGACCACCGGTGCTGAAAGTTGATGAAGATCTCGCGGGACGGTTTCTTGACGCCTACGGAGAACCTATCGATGGAGGTCCTTCACTTTATGGGACTGAAAGAGAGATCGGAGGTCCTTCGGTTAACCCTGTGAGAAGAATGCAGCCTTCACACTTAATAGCAACCGGTATAGCAGGAATAGATCTGAATAATACACTGGTTACCGGACAGAAGATACCGTTCTTTGCGGATCCTGACCAGCCTTTCAATCAGGTAATGGCTACAGTGGCCCTCAGGGCTCAGGCTGATAAGATCATTCTCGGTGGAATGGGATTAACAAATGATGATTATCTCTATTATAAGAATGTATTTGAGAACGCAGGAGCTCTGGAAAGAATAATCGCATTTATTAATACAACTGAAAATCCACCGGTCGAAAGACTTCTGGTGCCCGATATGGCACTGACAGCAGCAGAATATTTCGCTGTTGAAAAGAAGGAAAAGGTCCTTGTACTGCTTACCGATATGACCCTTTTTGCAGATGCACTCTCCATCGTGTCAAACAGAATGGACCAGATACCTTCAAAAGACAATATGCCCGGTTCATTATACAGCGACCTGGCAAAAATCTATGAGAAAGCTGTTCAGTTCCCCGAAGGAGGTTCAATAACTATAATTGCTGTAACAACACTCTCCGGCGGCGATATTACACATGCTATCCCTGATAATACCGGATATATAACTGAAGGCCAGCTTTTCCTCCGCCGTGATACCGAAATAGGAAAAGTAATTGTCGATCCCTTCAGGTCGCTTTCAAGACTTAAACAATTAGTTATCGGGAAACAGACCAGAGAAGATCATGCACAGGTAATGAACAGCGCTATCAGGCTATATGCAGATGCTGCAAATGCGAAAACAAAACTGGAGAATGGTTTTGAGCTTTCACAATATGACGAGAGAGCCCTGGGCTTTGCAAAAGAATATTCGGAAAAACTCCTGGCAATTGATATCAATGTCGATATTACATTAATGCTCGATACATGCTGGAAGCTTTTTGGTAAATTCTTTTCAAGGGAAGAAATAGCAATAAAAGAAGAACTTGTAAAAAAATACTGGTCTGCAGACTCAGAATAGAAAGCATTTCTGTTAATGGCTATCAGATTTCAATATAATAAAATCTCACTTCAGAATCTCAACAAGCAGCTTAAGATAAGGGTGCAGGCATTACCCATTCTCAAAAACAAAGAATCTGCCCTGAGAATAGAGGTGAAACGCGCGAAGGACCAGGCTGATGAGTTTGAAAAAGAACTGGCTGTCATTATGAACCGTTATAATGAAGGTGTCAGGCTGTGGTCAGAATTTGACAAAAGTTTGTTAAAGGTGGAAGAGATAAAAACAGGATTCATTAAGATAGCCGGGATAAGGATACCTGAATTTAAAGATATCTCATTCATTATTAATCCTTTTAACCTTTATGAAAGCCCGGGATGGTTTGCCGAAGGAATTAAAATACTCCGGGAAATGGCTACAACGCTTGCACAAAGGGATCTGATGCTGAAAAAAATGGAATTACTGGATCATGCCAGGAAAAAAACTACCCAGAAGGTAAACTTGTATGAAAAAGTACAGATACCAGGTTATGAAGATGCAATAAGAAGGATTAAACGCTTTCTTGAGGACGAGGAAAATCTCTCAAAATCGGCTCAGAAAATTATAAAAGCCCGGCAGGAAGAAATCAATATCAAAATTGAAGCTGAATGATCGCAGGAATAAAGAAATATACTTTTCTGGTTCATCACAGGGATTATGCTGATCTGCTGAATTCATTGCGGGAAGCCGGTGTTGTACATATAGTGGAGAAAAGGAAACTGGATGAAAGCAGTGAAATACAAGGTGATGTCAGCCTGCTGAAAAGATACAGGGCAGCTGTCAGGCAACTGACCGGACTGGTCCCCGGTCTGACACGCTCGGAACAGCCTGAGAATCCTGAAGAGGTGCTTGCGGAAATGGAAGCCCTGATAAAGGAAATTGAAGAAAGGAAGCACAGTATTGAAAAGCTGAAAGCCGAAGCTGCCGGATCAATGCCCTGGGGTGATTTTAATCCTGATACTTTCAGAAAACTTGAAGATTCGGACTGGACCATTTCCCTGTTCAGCTGTTCAAAGAAACAATTCAGGGAAGAGTGGAATGAGAAATATACAGTAGAAATAATAAACGATGAGACCAGCAGGTTGTATTTTGCCGTTATTCACCGGAGAGATGAGCTTCCTGAACCGGATGCTGATCCCGAAAAGATACCCGGGAGACCTGCTTCAGCAATTAATGAAGAAATAACCCGGAATGAGAATATAATCGCCGGTATAAATGAAAAGATAAAATCGATGGCTCCTGTATGGAGCAGATCCCTTGATGAAGGATGCAATACTGTTATCGGCAGGATAGATTATACTACAGTTGAACAGCAGGCTGATAAATATGCTGATAACAATTTGTATATCCTTGAAGGCTGGGTCCCTGATGAGGAAAAAGAAAAGTTTGAAGAGTTACTCAGGAATTCGGAATGCTATTCCTTCCTCACTGAACCAGGAGAAAACGAAAAAATCCCGGTAATTAGATCGGAAGAGCGTCGTGTAGGGAAAGAGT
>CAYQZL010000057.1:0-3283 GCA_964421975.1 uncultured Rikenellaceae bacterium | reverse complement strand
GTTCTTTGCCCCGTTTTTTATGCTTTTCTTCGGATTCTGCCTGGGTGATGCAGGTTATGGATTATTTTTCGTACTTGCAGGATTCCTGGTAAAAAAGCGGATCAGCCGGAAATACCGTCCATATGTTTCACTTGTCCAGTATCTGGGGGCGGCTGCAGTTATATTCGGAATTATTTCCGGAACTTTCTTCGGAATTAACCTTATAGACACGGGTTATACAATTACCGACCAGTCTGTTGTAAGAATGAAAGAATATGGTGTGCCGGAAAAGATTATAGCTGATCTGGAACAACTGAAGGGCGAATCATTTACCACACGTTCAGGTTTTACCGGTGAAGTTGTGAGTATTATAGGGGAAAATGAGTTTTCCGGTGTAAAAACAGCAATACTGAAAAGCGCCGAATCGGATTTTTCGATACTGAGATCATTCAGACATCTGATGCAGGATTCATTGAACATGTTCTATCTTGCCATAATTCTGGGTGCCCTTCAGATTTTGTTCGGTATGGTGCTTAAGATCATAAATATATCCAGACAAAAAGGATTTAAATACAGTCTTTCCGTTCTGGGGTGGGTTGTCCTTCTCCTTACACTGGTAATTTTTAAGGGAGGAGCAGCAATGAAGCTCATCGATGAAACACGTTTAAAGCTACTGTTTAACGGACTATTAGTATTTTCCCTTGTGCTGATATTCATTTTCAATACTCCCGGCATAAATGTCTTTCTGAGAATAGGAAAAGGAATGTGGGATACCTATAATGTAGTTACCGGTATCTTCGGAGATCTTCTCTCTTACATCAGGCTTTTTGCACTGGGAATATCTTCATCCATCCTGGGATTTGTTTTCAATGATATTTCCGCCCAGATGCTCTCTGTTCCATATGTCGGCTGGTTACTGTTTGTTATAATACTGGTGATAGGCCATACACTGAATCTTTTTATGGCAACTCTGGGAGGATTTGTACATCCACTCAGGCTCACATTTGTGGAATTCTATAAGAATGCAGGATTTAACGGAGGAGGAATTGAATATAAACCATTTAAACTAAAACAATAAACGATTAACAGAATATCTATTATGGAAACAACAAGTCTTATTTCAGCTTCAGCAAATCTGCCGGTGATACTTTCGTATCTGGGATTGGCTATAATGCTTGCATTGAGTGGTATAGGCAGTGCAATAGGAGTTACAATGGGTGGAAATGCAACTATAGGTGCAATGAAAAAGAACCCTGATCCCTTTGGCAATTATATGCTACTGAGTGCTCTTCCCGGAACACAGGGTCTCTATGGTTTCGGTGGATTCTTTGTAATAAACGCCAGCGGAGTGATCAGTCCCGAAATGACTATGCTTCAGGGTATTGCAATACTGTCTGCAGGATTGGCTCTCGGATTTGTAGCTCTCTTCTCAGCATTGAAACAGGGAAGTGTTTGTGCAAATGGGATAGCCTCTATCGGTTCCGGTAACGATGTGTTCGGAAATACCATGATTCTTGCAGTATTCCCTGAACTCTATGCCATTATAGCTTTTGCAGCAACATTTATTATAAGTACTTCAATTTCATAGTGTCTTTTTTTCAGACATTTTTGAATCATTCATCTTTTTCAGATTAAACCGGCCGTGAATGCCGGTTTTTGCCGATACAGGTTTATTTTTTCCGTGAAATTATGTATCAGATTTACTTCACTGACTTTTCACGGATGTTTTATTTTTAATAATTTTACCGGGTTTTATTTAGATTAAATCTAATTAACATTTGGTCCTCAGGTTTGTTTAATCTAAAGGGAACTGAGGAAAAAAGGCAGTTGGAAATGGAAAAAGATCAGGATAAGATAATAGGTGAGGTTACTTCGGGGGAATACAAGTACGGGTTCTATTCCGATATTGAAATGGAAAAGATCCCCAAAGGGCTGAATGAAGAAATCATCCGGGTCATTTCAGGGAAAAAGAACGAGCCGGAATGGCTTCTCGAGTTCCGTCTGAAGGCATTCAGATACTGGCAGACAATGAAAATGCCTACCTGGGCTAATCTAAGAATACCCCTGATCGATTACCAGGATATAATTTATTATGCTGCACCCAAGCCTAAAAAATCAGCGGGCAGCATTGAAGAGATAGATCCGGAACTTAAAAAGACCTTTGATAAGCTCGGAATACCTCTTGAAGAGCAGAAGATACTTTCAGGAGTGGCTGTTGATGCGGTTATGGACAGTGTCTCTGTAAAAACTACTTTCAGGGAAACACTGGCCGAATCCGGCATAATTTTCTGTTCATTCAGTGATGCTGTAAAGGAGTACCCCGATCTGGTTAAAAGATATATGGGGACAGTGGTCCCATATACGGACAATTTTTTTGCAGCACTTAATTCCGCCGTATTCAGTGATGGTTCCTTCTGTTATATTCCAAAAGGAGTCAGGTGTCCTATGGAATTATCAACGTATTTCAGGATAAATGCTGCCGATACCGGGCAGTTTGAACGGACCCTTCTTGTTGCCGATGAGGAGAGTTATGTTAGTTATCTGGAGGGATGTACCGCGCCGATGCGCGATGAGAACCAGCTGCATGCAGCAATAGTTGAAATAATTGCAGAGAATAATGCTGAAGTAAAATACTCCACAGTTCAGAACTGGTATCCCGGGGACAAAGAAGGGAAGGGGGGGATATTCAACTTTGTTACAAAAAGAGGCTTATGCAGGGGAGAAAATTCAAAAATCTCATGGACACAGGTAGAGACAGGTTCTGCAATCACATGGAAATATCCTTCATGTATCCTTCGTGGAGATAATTCAACAGGAGAATTTTATTCAGTAGCTGTTACAAATAATCACCAGCAGGCTGATACAGGGACAAAGATGATCCATATCGGAAAAAACACCAGAAGTACAATAGTATCAAAAGGTATTTCAGCGGGATTCAGTCAGAACAGTTACCGTGGACTGGTAAAAGTGCTTAAAAATGCATCCGGGGCAAGGAACTTTTCTCAATGTGATTCACTTCTGCTTGGCGATAAATGTGGGGCTCATACTTTTCCATATCTTGAGGTTGACAATCAGACTGCAATAGTTGAACACGAAGCAACAACTTCAAAGATAGGGGAGGATCAGATCTTTTATTGCAATCAGCGGGGTATAAGTACTGAAGATGCTATCGGGCTTATTGTTAACGGTTATGCGAAAGAGGTATTGAACAAGCTTCCTATGGAATTTGCGGTGGAAGCGCAAAAACTACTTCAGATCAGTCTGGAGGGCAGTGTCGGATAGAAAAAAAATTGACTTACATTTT
>CAYQZL010000056.1:0-25618 GCA_964421975.1 uncultured Rikenellaceae bacterium | reverse complement strand
TATTCTGCCCCTCCGGGGCAGGTTAAATAAGAGGATAGGCTTGTTCTATAAACAGACCGCCGCTACGCGGCTTATTTATTTCGCTACCTTACCGATCTACAAACAGGTCGCCCCTACAGGGCTCAAGAATTGATTTCGTAACAATCTTCTATAAACAGGTCGCCGCTACGCGGCTAAGGTGTTTCGCTACCTTACCGTTCTATAAACAGATCGCCGCTACGCGGCTTGAAAATGGAGGGGAATGGCTATCCTATTAACAGTCTACGCGGAATCATTCCAACAATATAATCCTCTCTACTACTTCTCGCCGTGAAAGATTCTTCGCTTCACTTCGTTCCGCTCAGAATGACAGGCATTTATAATAGATGAGGAGGAGGGAAGCAGGGGCGTTTTGCCGTTACTATTCTTTACAAACTAAGTTTTATTCAAAACACCCCGGCTTCCCTCCCCTGTCTCTCCTATAAACCTGTTATCCCGAGCGCCAGCGAGGGATCTTATCGTATTACTGCTTTGTAATTTAGATAAGAGCGATTTTAATACGTTGATCGGTCAATAAGGTCATTATCAGTATCAGTACCCGGAGCCGGGATCGAACCGGCACAGTATTGCTACCACTGGTGTTTGAGACCAGCGCGTCTACCTATTCCGCCATCCGGGCGGGTGCGGGATAAAAGTATAAAGAAAAAGATAAAAGACAAAAGTCATTAGATAAAAGTGATGAGCAATATTCTTTTGTCCGTTTATTTCCCCTCCAGGTTCAGAATCTCAACTTTCCTGAATTCGACAGGGTGGCTTTCGGCCTGAAGACAGATATATCCTTCCCTGATGAGTGTACCGTCAGGTATGGGATAATCTCCGGGTTTATTGCTTCCTCCGACCTGTGGTTTCGAATATGTCAGAACTGTATCCCCTTCAACAATATGATGTATGATACTATCACCATAAACAACAAGCTCACATGCTACCCAAACATCGCCATGATATGTTTCGGATGCTGAGCTGTTGCAATGCGTGGTGACAAGTGAATCTTTCATTACAATATGGGTGCCTGGTGTGCATACATTCAGTGTTGAACGTTTGTCAACCCCGTTTCCCCCCAGAAACTGTGCCTCGATAGATACAGGAAAGTCCTGATCAAGCAGCATTGATTCGGGTGACTGGGAGTGCAGCATAACTCCGCTGTTACGAAAAGCCCAACCCTGTCCGCCGGCTACCTGGTCGCCTGTAAAGCGGTACTCGATCCTCAGCTTGTAATGCGAGAATGGCTGTTTGTAAAAAATATGCCCGTATTCGGCATTGAACTTTTCATAATCATCATACCTTACCTTCATTACACCGTCCTCAACCCTGAATGTATTCTTATAATTTACACCCATCGGTGATCCCTTGATCTTTATGATCCATCCGGTAAGATCCTTCCCGTTAAAGAGCTGAATCCATTCCTCCTTATCCGCTTTGTTCGTCCTGGTTCCGCAAGAAGCAGCAACAAGGATGATTGACAATAAAATGATTGGTTTTTTCATGGTTCTGTTATTATTGATGAAATTGTTTCAAACAGGGGTAAGGGCAAAGTGCTCAGAGCTAAGGGCTAAGTGCAAAGTGCTCAGAGCTAAGGGCTCAGAGCATGGAGCTTAGTGTTTACTATTCTTCTCCCCTTCTCCTTTTCTCCCTCTCTCTCCCTAATCCTCGCCGCTTGCCGCATACCGCATACCGCATACCGCTTGCCGCATACCGCTGACCGCATACCGCTTACCGCATACCGCTGACCGCAACCATCTCCCTTATAGTCCGTTCAATACCGGCAGCATCATAACCGCATTCGCTGTAAAGCTCTTCCTGTGTTCCCTGTTCGACAAAATAGTCGGGAATGCCAAGTCTTCTCACTTCTGCAGTATAATTGTTGTCACACATGAATTCAATGACAGCACTTCCGAATCCGCCTTTCAGGATACCATCTTCAACAGTTATTATTTTCCTGAATTTTCTGAATACCGAATGAAGAGCCTCGCTGTCGAGGGGAGCAGCAAAACGCATATCCCAATGTGTGACGGAGATTGATTCTTCAGCCAGTTTTTCAGTCACAGCTTTAACATCATTGCCGGGATGACCTATGCTTAATACAGCAATATCTTTTCCTTCCCTTATTAATCGTGCTCTGCCAACCGGGATCTCGCTGAAAGGTTGCTGCCACTCATTTATCATTCCCGATCCTCTGGGATAACGTATTGAAAATGGTCTGTTTATACTATCAAGCTGGGCGGTATACATCATGTTTCTCAGTTCGACCGCATCCATGGGAGCAGTGACGATCATATTGGGGATAGTCCTCATAAATGCAATATCGAAAAAGCCATGATGCGTTGCTCCGTCGGAACCTACAAGGCCTCCGCGGTCGATACAGAATACGACGTGGAGATTCTGAAGGGCTACATCGTGGATCACCTGATCATATGCTCTCTGAATGAATGAGGAATATATGTTGCAATAAGGTATCAGTCCCTGTGTTGCCAGTCCTGCAGAAAAGGTAACGGCATGTTGTTCTGCAATACCTACATCAAAGGTTCGTTCGGGCATCTCTTTCATCATGATACAGAGTGAACAACCAGTTGGCATGGCAGGTGTAACACCAACAATCCTTTCATTAGTCCTTGCCAGTTCAAGTATTGTTTTTCCAAATACTTCCTGGTAAGGAGCCGCAGTATCTCTCTTTGCTGTTATAATTATTTCCCCGGTCTGCTTGTTAAATTTCCCGGGTGCATGAAATTCAGTCTGACGTTCTTCGGCACTTTTAAACCCTTTTCCTTTAACTGTAAGACAATGAAGTAGTTTAGGTCCTTTGATCCTCTTTAGGTCTTCCAGTACTTTTACCAGGTGAAGTACATCATGTCCGTCAATAGGTCCGAAATATCTGAAATTCAAACCCTCGAACAGGTTGCTTTTATCGAGGATAGTGCTTTTGAATCCTGCTTCAAGCTGTGCCGCCAGTGTCCGGGCATTAGGACCCAGTTTCCCGGCTCTGCCGAGGAAATTCCATACTTTATCCTTAAACCTGTTATAAGTACCGCTGGTGGTTATGTCGAGCAGATATTCCTTCAGGGCTCCAACATTCTGATCTATTGCTATCTTATTGTCATTAAGTATGACAAGCAGGTCGGATTTTGCGATTCCGGCATTGTTAAGACCCTCAAATGCCTCACCGGCAGTCATGGCTCCGTCTCCGATAACCGCAACGACATGTCTTTTTTCTCCCTTTGCTGAAGCAGCCACAGCCATACCGAGTGCTGCAGAGATCGAAGTTGAAGAGTGCCCGGTGCCAAATGCATCATATTCGCTTTCACTCATTCGCGGGAATCCGGATATCCCTCTGTATTTCCTGTTTGTGGAAAAATTATCACGTCTGCCTGTAAGGATCTTATGACCGTATGCCTGATGCCCGACATCCCAGATTATTTTGTCATAAGGGGTATTGAATGCATAATGAAGGGCCACGGTCAGTTCAACCACACCCAGACTGGCCCCGAAATGCCCCGGATTATTACTGACCTCATCAATAATGAACTGCCTCAGTTCCTCACTTACCTTTACAAGGTCAGCCGGATCCAGCTTCCTGAGATCTTCAGGAGCAGATATTTTGAATAACAGGTTTTCACCCGGATTCATTTACAAAAATATTAGGTTGCAAATATAACAATTATTATTCCGGACTGTTTGAAGAAGCATAGGCAGGTTTTTCTTATTTTTGTCATGTCTGTATTAAACGGGTAATGATATTATTTTGAATTAAGGAGTTTTATGATAAAAATATAAGATCATGAGCAGAAGACTGATTACACCTCTCTTGCTGATATTTATCATATCGGCATTTTCCTGTGTTCCGGGGAAAAAATACAGGACCCTTCAAGGTACAAGCAGGCAGTTCATGGATGAAAGGGATGAACTGAAAAGTGCAAATATCTCTCTTGAAATGTTAAACAGGGAGCTGGAATCAAAAATGGCACTTATGGATCAGGAGGTAATAAAGGTAAAAGATGATATTTCAAAAGCTGAAAGGGAAAGAGACAGGGCCCTGGAGGATTACCGAACGATTTCATCAAGGTATAATGACCTTCAGAATGCCCAGGAAGAGCTTATAAGGGGAAATGTAAAGGAGACACAAAAGCTGCTTTCGGAGCTGCAGGCAGCGCAGGCAAACCTTAAAAGCAAGGAAGACATGTTACGTCAGCTTGAAGCATCTCTTGATACAAAGAAAGCATCTCTAGATGAGCTTACCTGGGAACTTGAAAAGCGTAATGCCAGGCTTGTGGAGCTTGAAAAGATACTGGATGCACAGAAAAGGATAGCTCAGGATCTGAAGAACAAAGTATCGGAAGCTCTGCTCGGATTTGAGAATAATGGTCTTACTGTTACACAAAAGAACGGTAAAGTATATGTTTCTCTGGATGAAGAGCTTTTATTCAGATCCGGGAGCTGGGAGATTGACGGTAACGGCAGGAATGCTCTGAGAAAGCTGGCTGCTGTACTTGAAAGGAACCCGGGGATACAGATCACCATCGAGGGACATACCGATAATGTTCCATATAATCCTTCGGGAAGTCAGCTCAGGGATAACTGGGATCTGAGTGTAAAAAGGGCAACAACCGTGGTGAGGGTATTGCTCGATGGTACAGGAATAGATCCAAAGCGCCTTACAGCTGCCGGACATGGCGAATATTTACCTGTTGATGGCAGAAATACGCCGGATGCACGACAGAAGAACAGAAGGACGGAAGTGGTTCTTACTCCCGACCTGACAGGTCTTTATAATCTCATTGACAGTTATTGAGGTTATTCGGAGAATTCCTGTAATTTAACCTTCATATTCTTCAAAGCCTGAAGAAGATTCTCTTCAGGCCTTAAAAAATCCTGGTTTTCCCAGAATTTTGAATCATAGCTTGTTATTGTCCTGGACAAAACGGAATGGATGGGAGCAAGTGCTTCCCTGTCGAAGCGGTTCACGGATTCAGTGTCCATATCGGTAACTGCCAGTTCAAAAAATACATTGAACTGGCTGTTGAACAATCTTCTTTTTTGTTTCGAAAGGAAAACAAGGTCTCCTCTCACATGATTAAGGAAATACCGGTTATTGAATTTGCGGTAACTTACCGAGTATTTGACAGTCTGGGGCCAGGTGTCGAAGCCCCTTGAAGAACTTGAGATGAATGAACTTTTCATCTTGCTGATATATTTGGGATGAAGTTCAAAATCGGCATGAAGGATAGCAAAATCATAAGTATTGATATACAGGGATCCGCGGTAAAGAGGCATATCCACACTTTCTCTCTGTTCGAAATCGATAACATAAGCCGATTCATCATCATATGATACGATATCACTTATTATATATCTGTATTCGGGCATGCTTTCCCTCGAAATAAAGTCAAAATGATTTCTTACCCCGTCGAGTTCCATACAGGTACTTAATCCTGCTTTCAGCCTGATCGCGAGAGTATCCGTTCTGTCTACATTATCAATTTTCCTGCTTTTCAGAATTTTTATCTGATCTCCCAGCAGAGATCCCGAATAGGAGCTTTTGTAAATACTTATTATCGCTTCCGAATAATTCTGAAGTTCCTGTTTCTTCATTACCCCTTCACGGTAGAAGCCTGTAAGAATTGCCGGTGTATTTCCATAGTTTGAGGATATAGCCGAAAATGACTTATAAATTATCTCCTGCGGAGCCTGAGTTTTGATTATAATTTCGGGAATGGATATGAATTCTCTCTGCATTCTGATGGTGAAGTTGTTGCCAACGGCCTGAACGACCGGTATCTCACGTGCCAGATATCCCAGATATGAGATTGAAAGGGTATCATCAGACCATCCGGGAAGAATGTTTAGTCCGAATTCTCCTGCTGCATTTGCAACAGTTCCCTTCCCTGTATTTTTCAATCCGATTGTGGCAAAAGGCAGTGGTTCATCCGAATCGGCATCCACGACAGTGCCGGTAATATACTCCCTGCCGAATGGAATTATTGAATCGGTCCGGGCTGATGGAGGAGGTACAAACTTTGAGATAATAATATAATTATCTACTATCGTATACCTGAGGGAATCATTTCCGAGAATGGAACCAAGGATATTTCTGAGTGGGATATTCCTGAATTTAAGATCGGTTTTCTTTTCGGCATCAATAAGACGACTGTCATAAGTGAAATTATAACCGCTTTGCCTGGTAATAAGATTAAGCGCAGTGCCTGTTTTTACCGTACCCTGGGTAAATGTAAACAGGGAATCAAGGATATTATCCTGAGCTTTTACACCATACCACAGATTCAGTAAAAAGATCAGCAAAATGGCTTTGGTTCTTTTCAGTATGTAGCCATTGTCTGACAACATTTTTCAGGAAATGAGTCATTTTTTTGAAAGATGGTATACATTTCCCTCTTTCGTATAACCCAGGTTAAAGCTATAACAAATCAGGCGAATTATTGTTTCCTGGGCCTGGTTATTGATGGGTGATGTCCATGTTTCCTGCAGAATTGAAGGATCATCAGCGATTATATCCATGTTATACACCCTTTTAAGATCCCTGAATACAATATCGAGAGTCTGACCGTCATAAACCAGAACACCCGTGTTCCATGCCATATAATTCGGATTTTCATTAAATGATCTGTCAGATTTTTCCGAATCTATTGTACCCACATACCCGGGTTCGAGAAGAAGTGTGTTGCTCCCTGAATTATCGGAGAGCATAACCTTTCCTGTTTTAACAAATACTTCAACAGCTGCATCCGGATTGTCAGTAATTACATTAAAAGAGGTCCCGAGGACTTTCACCTTTGCTTTGCCGGCATCAATTGTAAAGGGCTTATCCTGATCAGGAGTTATCTCAAAGAAAGCTTCTCCTGAAAGTGATACTATTCTTTCGTTTTTTCCATAGTCTGAGCGGTAGCTGAGCACTGTCTCCCGGTTCAATATCACAACACTTCCGTCGGGCAGTGTAACCTCGAGGTTTTTCTGGTTGATATCGGTGGCAACAGTAATCTTTTTACTGAAGACTGATCTTTCGGATAAATAAAGTCCTGCAACTCCAATACCCAGCATTACGAGAATGGCAGCGGCAATTCTGAAGATATTTCTTCCGGGCAGGAATAAACGACCGGTTTTGATTTCTCCCGCATCATTTATCCTTGAATATACCTTATTCCATGCCTTATCGACATCGATGTTACTGTCGCCACCCATTTTCGCCAGTTCCTCCCATTCTCTGTCCTGGTAATTTTCCGTTTTATTCCTTTCTCTCATTTTTCTTTTAATGCTATTCTGAATTCCTTTAGTGCTTTACTCATATCGGCTTCGACTGTTTTGACCGAAATACCGAGTCTGACTGCTATATCTGTATATGTCATTCCTTCAAATCTGTTCATGCAGAATATTTTTCCGCATCTTTCGGGCAGGCGTTCCAGTATACCTGCGACTGCTGTCCTGAGATCATTATACTGCACCAGTTCCGACGTATTGCCGGCATTCGTTTCCTTATCCCGAATGATCTCTTTTTCATGTTTATCAACCACTTTTTTATGTTCCATCAGATGCAGGCACCTGTTATGTACCGCTCTGAACAGATAACCGTTAAGTGTTGTTCTTATCCTTATTTTATCCCTGTCGGACCATATTCTGACGAACAGATCCTGTACAATTTCTTCGGCAGTATCATGGTCCTTTACAAATGATTTTGCATATTTTACAAGTGAAACATAGGAAGACCGGAAAAGTGATTCAAACTGTTTAATATCACCTTGCCGGATCTTCCTTATTATTTCATTATCACTGGTCATTAATTCATTATTCCTCCAGATCTTTTCTGTCGCTGAATTTGAGCTTGCGACTGAGCTTGCGTATCGCTGATTCTATGCTCTGATCCGGTTCTATCACATTATAATCACCCCAGAAATCCGGATCGGCAAATGCACTTACCTTTTCGGAGAAGATATCAGTGTATCTTACTTTTTCCTTACCTGCAAATTTAATAACTTCCTGGTCAGTACGATCAGTTACAGCAATTTCCGACATGGTTGTATAATAAGTATTGAAAAGTTTTCTCTTCCAGTCAACCTTGAACTTGACCTCTGCCCTTGAATAATAGAAATACCATTTTCCGTTTTGTTCGCGGTATTTTGTCCGGTATGTTGCAATTTCAGGAGTAACTTCCATCCCGAGTGGTTTTTTTCTGATGAAGATGGATGTTGCGGCAGCTTTGTCAGAAAGGTTGAATCCGAATTCGGCTTCTGTTATTGCGTTTGATTCCATTTCAATGAAAAGGCTTCCCATGAATAATGGCTGATCAACTGACGGCTTCTGGAGGAAATTAATAACATAATGAGGTTTATCGTCTATTTCAATAACTCCGGTAAGCGAGTAATCGTAATATTTCATGGCATCAAGTGTCAGTATTGCTTCCGTATTCTTTGCTATGTCGAGCTGAAGTACACTTGTGGTTCCTCCCTGGAGCTTGAAAAGTACCGTATCCATTTTTTCAACGTCGGTATTTTTTCTGCCCTTGTAGATCCTTGCGCCGTCAAAACGAAGATCGTTATTGTAGGGAGCCTTGAATATCTCCACAACTGCTTCACCTATTGAAACATATGTACGGTTCTTGCGGATTGTCTCACGGTAGAAGGCTGTCATAAGGTTTGGTACCGATTCATAATTCTTTCCAATCCTTGTAATGGCCTTTTCAACTATCGCTTCCGGATCTATTGGTCTTACAATGATCTCCTTTATCGGTATGGGAGCTGTTTCAAGCGAAATAACATTCTTATAACCGTCATCACGAAGAGAGCTTACGGGGATAAGCTTGTTTTTATATCCCAGGAAAGTCACCTCAATACTATGATTTAGTAATTCCGGACTTATTTTCAATGTGAATTCACCATCGATATTGGTAATAATACCCACATTTGATTCCGTAACAGCAATGCTTGCAAAAACAAGCGGTGCCCCTGTTTCGGCATCAACGACCTTGCCCTTGAGGCTAATAAGGTCCTGTTCCGCAACCTTCTTCCTGGTTCCCGGGCCTGCGGCGGATAATGACTGGAAAACAAGGGTAAGCAGTAAAAGAACTGCAATAAATGATGCGTTTTTCTGATTTTTCATGGCATGATCTTTTAAATTTTAACTGTAATTATTTATAAATTCATTCAATCCTGGCCTTAACCGGATATAAGACCCCCGGGATGCATGTTTACCCTATAATTTTTCTGAGAATTATTTTCTTATCTTAACCGGATTTTAACAGAGAAATGATCAAAACCCTTACACGGTCTGCAAATCTGATTGTATCGGGTTACTCTTTCCTGAGGAGCCTGCTCACCGGGAATGCTCAGATTTCCGGAATGCCGGTTACAGTAAGTGTTGAACTTACCAATCACTGTAACCTGAGATGCCCCGAATGTTTATGCGGATCAGGAAAGATGACCAGGAGCAAAGGGTTTATGGATCTGCAGCTTTTCAGCAATATAACAGATGAGTTGAAACCATACCTGCTTGAAATGAGCCTTTATTTCCAGGGAGAGAGTATGCTGCATCCTGATCTGGAGAGCTTTCTTGATAAAGCCAGGGGGATATGTACAACCCTGTCTGCAAATGGTCATTTTCTTTCTCCCGGGAATGCGAAAATGCTTGCACTTTCAGGATTGAACAAGCTTATAGTTTCTCTCGACGGTATGGATCAGGATACATATTCCAAGTACAGGATCGGAGGTAATATCGGTATCGTTACTGACGGGATCAGGAATATATCAGAAGCAATAAAAAAACACAGGTCGTCGCTTAAACTTGTCATCCAGTTCCTTGTGAACAGGGAGAACGAGCATCAGATACCTGAGGTAAAAAGGTTTGCACGTGAGATGAACGCATCGCTTAAACTTAAATCGATGCAGATAATAAATGAAGATTCCTATGAGAAGTGGCTTCCTTCCGGAAACAGGTTCAGAAGATATGAACTTAAGGACAACAAATATATCCTTGCAGCAAAATTATCAGGCAATTGTTCAAGGATGTGGTTCAATCCTGTAATAACATGGGATGGAAAAGTGGTACCATGTTGCTTCGACAAGGATGCTGATCATATCCTTGGCGATGTCAATAGCAAAACATTCAGGGAAATATGGACCGGGCAACAATACAGATCCTTCAGGGAAGGTGTAATGAAAAGCCGGGAAAAGATTGAAATGTGCCGTAATTGTACAACAGGACTTTTTTCAGGAATTATTAGCTGATAAGAAGAAAATTTCTTAACTTTTGTAAGATTATCTTAAAGGCGGAATTATAATTCCTGATCCATGATACTCACTACTTTTCTGGTTTTTATTGCATCTATGGTCTCCTTTCAGTCTCCGGATGATGTCGATAAATCATTATACGGATATGAGGGTACCCTCATTCTTGATGGCCTGAAGGATACTGTTACCGTTTACCGGGACGAGCGTGGCATGCCCCACATTTATGCTGAAAATGAACACGATCTTTATCTTGCAGTCGGTTTTGTTTCTGCCCGGGAAAGATTATGGCAGATGGATCTTATCCGTCGCAGCACAACCGGGAGGTTATCCGAAATTTTAGGAAAATCCTTCCTTCAGGTCGATCTGATCTCAAGATGCCTGCAAATAACGGAAAAATCGCGGAAGATACTGGAAAATGAAGATCCCGCAGTTGTTACCTGTATGAAGGCTTATGTTGAAGGAATAAATCTCTTTATCGCCAACTGCCGGAAACTGCCGCTGGAATTCAGATTGTTGTCGTATAGTCCGGAACCGTGGAGCCTTGAAGATATTGTAAATATTATCGGTCTAATGGGATGGAGCCTCGGATCAAGAAATCTTATGGCAGAGCTTTTCAATTACCAGCTTGTAAGAAAAGCAGGAGCTGAAAAAGCTTCTTCTCTTATTCCGGACTGGGAACTGGCTTCGGAAACCATCTATCCCGATTTCGTTCTGAACGACACTCTTATTTCAGAGACCCGGTCACTGGTATCATCATTTGAAAAGATCATGCCGCTGGGAATACCCTTATTTTCAGGAAGCAATAACTGGGCAGTTTCAGGAGAAAGGAGCGAAACAGGGAAACCGATCCTTTCAAACGACATGCATCTTCCGCTTAACAATCCCTCAATATGGATGCAGATGCACCAGGTTGTTCCCGGAAAAATTAATGTTACAGGAGTGATAATTCCCGGAGAACCCTTTATCGTGGCCGGACATAACGAAAAAATTGCCTGGGGAATGACAAACCTTATGGTCGATGATGTTGACCTTTATACCGAAAAAATAAATCCTGAAAACCATGACCAGTATTATTTTAACGGGCAGTGGAAGGATCTGGTGAAGAAAACCGAGATAATAGAGATCAGGGGAGGCAGGCCGGATACTGTCATCATCAGTTACACACACAGGGGCCCGGTCATTTCCGGACTGATAAATCCCGATAATATGCCCTCAAAGGTTAAATGGATGGGATGGGAGTATGTGGCAGGACTCGAACATCTGCAGGATCTTTCGCTGAGCTTTAAATGGGGAGGATTTGACCTGAGTGATGAAGTTAAAGGGATTTATCTTTTAAACAGGGCTGGAAACTGGGATGATTTCAGAAGTGGAACAGCCTTATTCAACTCCATAAGTCAGAATTTCATATACTCGGATATTTACGGCAATATAGGATTGCAGACAGGAGGCGGAATTCCTCTGAGAAAAGGGAATGGTATCATGATCAGAAGCGGAGAAACAGGTGAATTCGACTGGAAGGGATATGTGCCGTTTGAGCAGCTGCCTTTCAGCTATAACCCTTCAGGAGGGACTGTTTCATCTGCAAATAATAAGACAGTAAGCGACTATCCCTATTTCATTTCTCAGGATTTTGTCGTTCCCTACCGCATAAAAAGGATAAGGGAAATGCTCGGCCAGAAGGAAACATTCAATACTGAAGATTTCAGAAAAATGATACTTGACCAGCATTCGGTACTGGCCCGGTCCCTGACTCCCATTATCTTAAAACTTAATGACAGAAGGAACGATATTACCGAAACAGGGAAAGCCATACTTGATTCACTATCACGATGGGATTATAGAATGTCTCCATCCGGGATAGCTCCGACTGTCCTTGAATTCTTCAGAATGTGTCTTAAAAAGAATATTTTTGCTGATGAACTGGGGGAGCTTTATAATGAAATGTATTATATGACCAGTGAATACTATATTTACAGGATAGTTTCAGGCGAAAGCGATGAATGGATTGATAATATAAACACTGCAGAGACAGAAACCCTTGATGATATAGTGATGAAGAGCTATAAGGATGCAATGGAAATGCTTTCAAAGCTTTTTGGGAAGAATCTCTCAAAATGGCAATGGGGGAAGGTACATAAGATCACTTTTATTCATCCGCTCGGATCGGTAAGGCTGCTTGGATTGCTGTTTAATCTTAATTCAAAGGAATATTCAATAGGTGGAAGCGATCACACAGTATGTCCATACTTTTCCTTTGATTCGCTGTTAAGGGCATCACAGGGTGCATCAATAAGACATATATATAATACTGCCGACTGGGATGGATCATTTTCTGTCCTTCCCGGAGGGATTTCAGGAGTACCGGAAAGCGAGTTTTACCTTTCCCAGGTTGATACTTATATCCAGGGAAGGTTCTACAGTGACCATTTCACCGAAAAAGCCGTTAAAAAATCGGCAAAATACCGTCTTTTGTTAAAACCAATACAATAATTACCAATCTGAAAAAATCAATACGACCATGAAAATCCTGAAAACCATACTTCTTGTACTGGGAGCGATTCTGGCAATTGCAATTATCGGCGGATTAATTCTGCTTTCCGGAATAAAGAAAAGCGGTCTGCCTGTTTACAGCGGTGAGCTGAAAATCAACGGACTTACAGGGGAGGTGACGGTTTACAGGGATGAACGCGGTATGCCTCACATCTATGCAGGCGATGAACATGACCTTTACTTCGCGACAGGTTATATTATGGCCCAGGAAAGGCTCTGGCAGATGGACCTTATACGCCGTGCAACCACAGGAAGATTATCCGAGTTATTCGGAGATGACTATATTCAGACTGATCTGCTGCTGCGAAGCCTCGATATGACAACAAAATCCAAAATGGTACTGAGCGGACAGCCTCCGGAAATAACAGACTGTCTTCAGGCTTATGCCGACGGAGTTAATAAATATATAAGTGATGCGGGGAAAAAACTGCCTCCCGAATTCAGGATATTATCATATAAACCTGATGAATGGAAGCTTGAGGATATTGCCAATATCATCGGATATATGGGCTGGGATCTTGCAGCAGGTAACCTCTCTGCCGATATATTCATTTACAGGCTGATAAAGAAAATAGGAGAGGAGAAGGCAAAACAGCTTATTCCTGACTGGGGAGTAGCTGCTTCGGATGTATTTCCCGGATTCAGGCTTGAAGATGAAATGCTGAAGGAGGTCCAGTCTTTCATATCTACCCTCGACCAGCTTAAGGCTCTTGGTATCCATTCATTTTCAGGAAGTAATAACTGGGTAGTGTCCGGCTCAAGAACTTCTACCGGGAAACCGCTATTTTCAAATGATATGCACCTCGGACTTAGTGCTCCGGGAATATGGATGCAGATGCATCAGGTCATACCCGGGAAACTGAATGTGACAGGTGTCTTAGTCCCCGGTGAACCATTTGTAGTTGCAGGCCATAATGAAAATATAGCCTGGGGAATGACAAACCTGATGGTAGATGATATTGACCTCTTTGACGAAGAAATTAATCCGGCCAATGAAAATCAGTATTTCTTTAACGGTGAATGGAGAAATATGATGATCAGAGAGGAGATCATCAGGTCTAAATCAGGGAGAACGGATACGCTGCAATTGAAATTTACTCACCGCGGTCCGGTCATTTCCGGATTCAGGGATGTGAAAGATGCCGTGCTGGCAATGAGATGGTCGGGTTATGATCCCAGTGATGAGCTGAGAGCTGTTTATTCCATCAACAGAGCAGCAGACTGGGAAGATTTCAGGAAGGGAGTTGAATACTTCGGCTCCATAAGCCAGAATTTTGCATATGCAGATACTGAAGGTAATATAGGTTTGATTACCGGAGGCGGTATACCTGTGAGGAAAGGTTATGGTTCAATGATCAGATCAGGCCGGACCGACGAATTTGACTGGAAAGGTTATGTTCCGCGCGAACAACTTCCCTATAGCTTCAACCCGGAATCGGGATTTGTTTCTTCTGCCAATAATAAGACTGTAAGCAATGAATATCCATATTATATTTCATTCAGATTTTATGTTCCTTACAGAATAGACAGGATAAGGGAAATGATAAATGAAAAGGAAAAGCATGACATTGATGATTTCAAAAGGATGATCACGGATCAGCATTCTGCATATGCTGCACTGCTTACACCTTTCATTCTCAGACTCGGTACAAAAGAGCCGGAAATGACTACTATTGAGAATGAGGCTTTTAAGACATTAACTGACTGGGATTACGATATGAGGGCAGACGGGATATCGCCAACGATCTTTGAATTCTTTTCAATAAGCTTTCCGGGAAATCTGCTTGGTGACGAACTGGGTGAATTATTCAGTCAGCTGCCCGGGTCAATAAAGGACTACTATATTTACCGGATACTGAAAAACGGCCCTGATCAGTGGGTGGATGATACAGGAACATCAGGAACCGAAACACTGGATGATATAATATTCAGGACCTTCAGAGATGCTGTCGGCAGGCTTTCTGAATCCTATGGCAATGATGTAACAAAATGGAAATGGGGAGATATACATAAAATATCACTTGATCATCCGATAGGATCGGTAAAGATTATGGATCGCCTGTTCAACTTAAATTCAGATCTTTATGGAGTAGGGGGCAGCAGCCATACTGTATGCCCTTATACATACGGGGAAGGGTTCAGGGTAACGGACGGAGCATCTGAAAGGCATATATATAATACGGCTGACTGGGATGAATCCTTAACGGTAATTCCGACAGGTGCATCGGGGATCCCTGCGAGCGAGTTTTATCTTTCACAGACAAAAGCTTATGTTGAAGGGCGTTTTTACAGGGATGTATTCAGCGAAAATGCAGTTAAAGCAGCGGCAAAATATGTTCTGATACTTAAACCGTCATAACTTCCTTTTCTTTCTGGGCAACTACTTTATCAATCCTGGAATTGAATTCGGAAGTCATTTCCTGGACTGTTTCAGCTGCATCTTTTTCCATATCTTCCGGAAGACCTCCTTTGAGAAGCTCTTTAAGCTCATCATTTGCCCATTTACGTGCATTCCTGATGCTTATTTTGGCTGTCTCTCCCTCATTTCTTACCTGTTTTACAAGCTGATGTCTTCTCTCTTCCGTAAGCGGAGGGATATTGATCCTGATCACTTCACCGTTATTTACCGGTGTCAGTCCTATATTTGCAGCCATAATGGCTTTTTCTATAGTACCGAGCATGGTTTTTTCCCATGGCTGGATGAGAATGGTTTTGGGATCAGGGGTGTTGATATTTGAAACCTGGTTCAATGGTGAATTGACACCATAGTAAGCGACAGTTATGCCATCCAGTAACACAGGTGTGGCTCTTCCGGCCCGGAGCCTTGCCAGTTCGTGCTCAAGATGATCCACAGCTTTCTGCATCCTTTCCTTTGTTTCCTCTGTAATCAGTTCAACATCTTCATTCATAATATTAATATTGGCTTATTAATTATTATCTGCTGTAGGGTAAATACGATCTCTCAGCCACAGCATGACAAATTTAATAAAATAGATAAAATGGCAATCTGTTATCAGATATAAATGAGAGTACCGGTTTTTGTACCTGTTACAATTTTCAGCAGGTTGCCGGGGATATTCATATTGAAGACTATTACCGGCATTTTATTTTCGCGGCACATGGTAAAGGCAGTTGAATCCATCACTTTGAGCCGGCGGGATATCACTTCATCGAATGAAACGATGTCGAATTTTTCTGCATCAGCTGATTTTTCCGGATCATCAGTATAAACACCGTCGACACGTGTACCTTTAAGAAGGATATTTACCTGCAGCTCAACTGCCCTGAGAGCTGCTGCAGTATCAGTGGTGAAGAACGGATTGCCTGTTCCTCCGGCAATGATACAAACGGTACCTTTATTTAATTCTTCCGTAACGGCATCTCTTATATAAAGGTTGCCAACTGGTTCCATTCTTATTGAAGTGTATACTTTTGCCCGGCCTCCGTTCTTTTTTATTGCACTTTCAAGGGCAAGGCTGTTTATTACTGTAGCCAGCATTCCCATCTGATCGCCTTTTACCCTGTCAAATCCTGATTCTGTACCGCTCAAACCTCTGAATATATTACCGCCTCCGGCTACAATTGCCACTTCACATTTTTTTTCTGCAATCTCAACGATCTGTTTTGAATAAATATCGAGTATTGATTCATCTATACCGTGATTACCGGGTCCGGCCAGTGATTCACCGCTCAGTTTTAACAATATTCTTTTGTATTTCATAAAAACAGGCTAACAGTAAAGGAATAAGGCGAAAGTAATAAAAAAAATGGCGCTGTAAAGCGCCACTTAAATTGAATCATGAACAAACCTCTAAATGTTCAGAGTATATCTTTTGAAACCACTTACTTCAAGATTACTGTCAGCCGATTTAAGATATTGGGCTACAGTCATCTTACTTTCCTTTATGAAATCCTGGTTAAGAAGAGTGTTTTCCTTGAAAAATTTTCCAAGCTTACCTTCAGCGATTTTTGCAAGCATGTTTTCCGGTTTACCTTCCCTTCTTGCCTGTTCTTTTCCAATCTCCAGTTCCTGGTCAATAACTGACTGTGGTACATCATCCTTGTTGACAGAAACCGGGTTCATGGCAGCTACCTGCATTGCTACATCCTTATAGATCTGGGGATCGAGCCCGGCCTTTGTAAATCCTACAAGGGTGGCAAGCTTATTACCCGGATGTATATAAGCCTGAACAAAAGGAGCTTCAATTTTATCGAAATATGACAGCTCAAGTTTTTCGCCAATAATACCGATATATTCAATCACTTTCTGTCCGACGTTTGCTCCATCCATTGGCAATGATTTCAGCTCCTCAAGATTTGCAGGATTATTTTTCAGGGCAAGATCAAGGACTTTCCCGGCGAATCCGACGAATTCAGCATTTTTTGCAACGAAATCTGATTCACTGTTCAGAACGATCATTACACCTGTTTTGCCGTCGGGTGTGACTTTAGCAAGAACAACTCCTTCGGTAGCTTCACGGTCGGCTCTTTTATTGGCTACCGCCTGTCCCTTTTTCCGGATTATTTCTATTGCTTTATCAAAATTACCGTCAGCTTCCTCGAGGGCTTTCTTACAATCCATCATTCCCGCAAGGGTAATACGTCTCAGTTTAGCAACATCTGCAGCACTTATTATAGCCATTGATATTTGTTTTAATTTGAATACTATTTATCTGATTTCATCCTCTTCTTCCGGATCTTCGGTGGCATCTGTATCCTCATCTTCATCTGTGCCTTCTGCTGATGTATCATCATCAACTTCTTCCTCCTCGGCTTCTTCCTCCTCTTCTCCGGCAATAGCTTCTATTAATGAAGCAGGGATATCTTTTGCCTCAAGATCTTTTCTGAAGATTTTTTTATCTTTTGTACCTGGTTCTTTGTCTTTTTCAATTTTTCTTTCGTTAAGACCTTCTTCAATTGCCTGGCAAAGTATATCTGTGATCAGAGAGATTGATTTTGATGCATCGTCATTTGCCGGTATAGGGAAATCAATATCATTGGGATCGGAATTTGTATCCACCATTGCAAAAACAGGTATTCCGAGGCGTTTTGCTTCTCTTACCGCAATATGTTCCTTGCACACATCAACGACAAAAAGAGCGGAAGGAAGGCGTGTAAGGTCGACAATACTGCCGAGGTTCTTTTCAAGCTTTGCTCTCTGCCTTGTAACCTGAAGTTTTTCACGTTTTGAAAGGTTCGAGAATGTTCCGTCGGTAGCCATTTTATCTATAGATCCCATCTTTTTTACAGCTTTCCGGATAGTAGGAAAATTGGTAAGCATACCGCCCGGCCACCTTTCGGTAACATAAGGCATATTCACTTTTTTCACTTTGTCGGCAACGATCTCTTTAGCCTGTTTTTTGGTAGCTACAAACAGGATCTTTTTGCCCGACCTGGCAATATGTTTCATTGCTGAAGCTGCTTCATCAAGCTTGACAATGGTTTTTTCAAGATCGATGATATGAATTCCGTTACGCTCCATAAAGATATAAGGAGCCATGGCAGGGTTCCATTTTCTTTTCAGATGTCCGAAATGTACTCCGGCATCAAGTAATTCTTTGAAATTTGTTCTTGGCATTTATTAATATTTAAGTTTACATTCTGTCAGTTCAATTGCAGAGTAGTCCCGTTTTCCGGAAGTCTTTGCAATTTAGATACTAAACTTGCATCTCATTTGATAAGGCAACAGGCTCCTAACGTTTACTGAACTGGAATCTCTTACGGGCTTTTGGTCTGCCCGGTTTTTTCCTTTCAACTTCCCGCGGGTCGCGGGTAACAAAACCGTTTGCCTTCAGGGTTTTTTTGTTTTCCTCATCAATCCTGATCAAAGCCCTTGTTATACCGAGCCGCAATGCTTCAGCCTGACCTCTTACTCCTCCTCCTTCAAGATTTGCGGTAATATCATATCTGTCGGCAGCATTTAAAAGAAGCAGCGGCTGGGTAACTACATACTGAAGTGTATCCTGTCCGAAATAATCCTTGTAATCTTTGCCATTTATTGTTATGTTGCCCTTACCATCGTTTATATATACTCTGGCAACGGCCGCTTTTCTTCTTCCAATAGCATTGATCGATTCCATATGCGTGAATTAATTTTAAAGTTCAATTTTTTTTGGTTTCTGGGCTTCATGAGGATGTGAAGATCCCGTATATACATGCATGTTTTTGAATATTGCCCTGCCCAGACGGTTCTTGGGAAGCATTCCCCTTACCGCATTCTCAATAAGCCCTATGGGGTTCTTCTTTAAAAGTTCTTCGGCGGTAGTAAATCTCTGACCTCCGGGATAACCGGTATGTCTTACATATTCTTTTGCAGACCATTTATTCCCTGTCAATGTTACTTTTTCAGCATTGACAATAACAACATTGTCGCCACAATCCACATGCGGAGTAAAATTAGTCTTATGCTTTCCTCTCAGCATAGCTGCTGTAACAGTCGCCAGACGTCCCAGTACTGCTCCTTCTGCATCTATAATTACCCATTCCTTGTTTACAGTTGCCCTGTTTGCCGATACTGTTTTATAGCTTAAGGTATCCACTTCTCTTACTTTTATTGTTAGAAAACTTTAACTTACTGTTAAAAACCCGGTGATTTTCGGGATTGCAAAAATACAACATATTTATTAAAAAAAAAGAATTTACAGGAATTTATTCGGGTATGCAAAACTAAGCTTATTTTTACAATCCTTTTAAGCGCCAGGATTTTGATATACCGCAATATGGGAAATGACAGTTCATTTTTAAAAAGGGCACTGGAGATTGCCGTAAAGTCAGTTGATGAGGGGGGAGGTCCTTTCGGTGCAGTTATTGTCAGAGGAAATGAGATAATTGCCGAAAGCTCCAACAATGTTGTTCTGAAAAAGGATCCCACTGCCCATGCTGAAATAAATGTAATACGTAAAGCATCGGCAGTTCTTGGTACTCACGATCTGTCAGACTGCATATTATACACATCGTGCGAACCATGTCCCATGTGCCTGGGCGCTGTTTACTGGGCCGGGATAAGAAAAGTAGTATATGCCTCCGACCGGAAGGATGCAGCAGCTGCAGGCTTCAGTGATAAACTGATCTATGATGAAATAATGCTTGAACCTTCAGCCAGGCAAATCGAGTTTCTCCATATTCCCGGTTGTAAAGGAGGGGAACCTTTCAGGAAATGGAATGAATATGAAGGTAAAATTCCATACTGAAATGAATACGGACGGTAGATTACCGGCCGGATTTTTTATCCGGGATGTTCTTGATGTTGCACCCGATCTTATAGGAAAGATTATTGTGATAAGGAGGCAGGATGGGGTAATACAAAGTTACATGATCACGGAAACGGAAGCATACAGGGGCTTTGAAGATAAGGCATGTCATGCCAGCCGTGGTGAGACTCCCCGGAACAGGGTAATGTTTGGGAACGGAGGTAAGATATATGTCTATTTTATCTATGGTATGTACTGGATGCTTAACTTCGTTGCCGGAACGGAAGGTATCCCCCAGGCAGTTCTTATCAGAGGAATTGAGGGATATGACGGTCCGGGTAAGCTTACAAGGGCACTCGGTATTGACAGATCTTTCTATGGTGAAGACCTGAGCACTTCAGACAGGATATGGGTTGAAGACCGGGGCTTACAGCCATCCTTCAGGACAGGCCCAAGGATCGGTGTCGAATATGCCGGTGATTACTGGAAAAACAAACCATGGAGATACTTTATCTGATAAATTTTTACGTTCTTTATTAATTCATTAATTCAAAATATTTCTTTATGGATTCAGTAATGGGTACTTTCCGACGCTGGAACAGAATTACGGGATGGTTAATGTTTACTGTCGCGGCAACGGTATACCTTATGACTGTTGAACCGACTGTCAGCTTCTGGGATTGCGGCGAATTCATATTATCTGCATTCCGGCTTCAGGTCGGACATCCTCCTGGAGCACCTCTTTTCATAATGTTGGGACGTATTGCAACTTTATTTGCAGGAGGGGACGCTTCAAATGCCGCCCTTATGGTTAACAGTCTTTCAGCTCTCTGCAGCGCTGCTTCAATTATGTTCCTTTACTGGACCATCACACATCTTGTCAGAAGGGTGATCAGCAGGAACGGTGTACCTGAATCAAAACAAATACTTCCGATCATCGGAAGCGGAATTGTCGGAGCCCTGGCATATACCTTCTCCGATACTTTCTGGTTTTCAGCCGTCGAAGGTGAACTGTACGCCCTTTCATCTCTCTGTACCGCACTTGTTTTCTGGGCAATGCTTAAATGGGAGGAAGAAGCCGGTGATCCTGCATCGGGAAGATGGATAATCCTGATAGCATATATCATGGGACTGGGACTGGGAATTCACCGGCTTAATCTGCTTGTGATACCTGTGCTTGTCTTTGTATTCTATTTTAAAAAATATGAGGTCAAAGGGAAAGGGATCCTCATTACTCTCCTTATCTCCGTAATGATCCTGGGAAGCATGGTCTTTATTCTGATTCCGGGTGTTCCTAAGGTTGCCGGTTGGTTCGAACTCTTTTTCGTTAACCTGCTCGGCCTCCCTTATAATACCGGCCTGCTTGTTTTTGTGGTTGCTGTAATTGCATTTCTTGTAATCGGGATCAGATATACTGTCCGGAATAATAAAGTTGTCCTTAATTATATTATCACGGCACTTACCGTAATTATGATAGGTCATTCTTCCTATGCCATGATAATGATCCGTTCATCGGCAAAGCCCCCCATGAACCAGAATAATCCTTCGGATATTTTTTCACTGGCATACTATATTAATATGCAGCAATATGGAAGTTCACCCAAGTTCTTCGGACCATATTTTAATGCTCCCGCCATCGATGTGAAAAGGATCATTTCAGGGTATAATAAGGTTAACGGAAAGTATGAACCATATTACCGTCCCGAGTATAAATATGACAGCAGATTCGAGACTGTTTTTCCGAGGATGTACAGCCCGGATCCGGATCATGAACAGGCTTATGATTTCTGGGCCGCAATAAGGGGGAAAAGATATTCGGTCAGCTCAGGTTCGGGCAGGGAAACTCTTGTATGTCCGACATTTGGTGAAAATCTCAGATTCTTTTTCAGGTACCAGACAGGATTCATGTATATGAGATATTTTATGTGGAATTTCGCAGGCAGGCAGAACGATATCCAGGGAAACGGGAACAAGATACACGGAAACTGGATATCGGGTATCAGATTCCTGGATAATGCACGTCTGGGTGACCAGGAGTTACTTCCTGAGGAACTTAAGAATAATCCTGGAAGGAACAGATATTTCATGCTGCCACTTCTGATCGGACTGGCAGGGATAGCATGGCAGTACAGAAAGGATAAAAAGGGTCTGTTCCTTGTTTTTTCATTTTTTGTTATGACAGGTCTGGCAATAATCCTGTATCTTAACCAGTCACCCAATCAGCCAAGAGAAAGGGATTATGCCTATGCCGGGTCATTTTATGCATTCGCTGTATGGATAGGCCTCGGTTTTATGTTCATCTATGACCTTTTAAACCGCTTTCTGAGACACAGGGAATCGGCGATACTTACACTGGCAGTTCTTTTTACCTGTGGTCCGTTCCTGATGGCAAGGGAAAACTGGAATGATCATGACCGGTCAGGTCGTTATACTGCAAGGGATATCGGTGCCAATTATCTTGAATCATGTGCTCCGAACAGTATCCTGTTCACTTATGGCGATAATGACTCATTCCCTCTGTGGTATGTTCAGGATGTTGAAGATATTAGAACTGACGTCAGGGTAGCAAATCTAAGTTACCTGCAGGCCGGATGGTATATTGAAATGATGAAGCAGAAAGCTTTTAAATCAGATCCCCTGCCTCTTACACTCGGGGAAGATAAATACCGTGAAGGACTGAGAACACAGTTACCCATATTGTCCAGGATCGACAAGCCATTTAATATTACCGAGATAGTAAATTTCGCAGGACTGGATGACAGGAAATATCAAATTGATCTGTCAGGAAGAGGCGATTTTGTTAATTATATTCCTACAAATAAATTGCTGATTGATGTTGATACAGCTGTTGTTCTTTCCAACGGTACGGTTAAGGAATATTTCAGGGATAAGCTGCTCTCTCCAATTATCTGGGAATTTAGCGGATCGGATGCCTTTAAGGATGATCTCGCGATAATGGATCTTATTGCAACCAGCAAATGGAGCCGCCCGATATATTTCTCGACCACTGTCCCTTCTTCACAATATAACGGTCTTGAAAAATTCTTTGTACAGGAAGGTATGGCCTACAGGATAGTACCTGTAAATACAGGAGAGAATGAAGAAGGAGATTTCGGGATAGTGGATCCTGTTGTCATGTATGATAATATGATGAACAAATTCAAATGGGGTAATGCAGCGGATCCGTCAGTTTATCTGGATGAAAATAACAAAAGGATGTTCAGTAATTTCCGCCGGCTTTTCGGAAATCTGGGCAAGGTACTGATAGAAAATGGAGATACCCTGAAAGCTTTGGAAGTTACCGGGAAAGGTATGGAGATTGTTCCGGCAGAAAAACTGCCGCATGACTTTTTCAGTATCGGTCTTGCTGAAGTACTTATCAGAGCAGGGAAGAAAGAAGAGGGAGACCTGCTGGCAGGCGATATTATCAATTATGCAAAAGAATATCTTGAATATTCGGCAGGACTTAATCCGGATGAAAGATATGGGCTTGACTATCCTACCGGAATAAACATGCAGGCCCTGCTGGATCTTTACAGGATGTCAATTAATCTTAACGATACTGATCTTACCGCTATTACCGAGGCGCTTATAAGCACCTATTATGATAAACTATATACCAGGAAATAATACCTGATGAGATTTTTTACAATTTCTTCCCTTGCAGCCTTTATTTATCCCAAAGCTGTATTCAGGATTAAAACAAAAGAAAAGATCCTTTGCCTGACTTTTGATGACGGACCCGATCCGGATTCAACTCCCAGGCTCCTGGAAATACTCGGGAAGCATGATATTAAAGCTGTATTTTTCTGCGACGGCCGGTCAGCTGAATTTTATCCGGGTCTTATTGATCTTATAAAGGGGAAGGGGCATGTTATAGGGAATCACGGGTATAATCATCTGAACGGTTGGGGCACATCTATTGCTGATTATTGCAGGGATGTCAGTCTTGCATCCGGATTTACTTCCGCAAGCTTATTCCGCCCGCCTTACGGACTTTTACGTCCAAACCAGTATCGCCGCCTGAAGGATTCATATAAAATAGTATTCTGGGATGTAATGCCATACGATTTTGACAGGGAATTTGCACCTGAGAGATCTCTTGAGCTTTTAAACAAACGGATAAGACCAGGTTCGGTGATCGTTCTTCATGACAGGCAGGATTCGACATCGGTTCTCTTCCTGGATCAGTTCCTTTGTTCATCGGTAAAAAAAGGATATAAGTTTATGTGCCCGGAACTGCAATAATTTAAATTATTGATCAACTCGGGTACATAATAGTAAGATTGAAATATTATTTTTGACATACAATAAATTTACGGGCAGATGAATATTCTTATTCTGGGATCAGGTGGCAGGGAACATGCCATTGCATGGAAATTATCACAGAGTAAAAAGGTGAGCAGGATCTTTACCGGACCCGGTAATGCAGGTACAGCAATGACCGGCACCAACCTGAAGATCGATCCCTGTAAATTTGAAGAAGTTAAGAATGCGGTTATTGCTAACCGGATAGGGATGGTCATAGTAGGACCTGAAGCTCCTCTTGTAGCCGGGATATATGATTATTTTATGGCTGATCCTCATCTGAAGGATATCCCTTTGATCGGACCTGATAAATCAGCAGCCCGTCTTGAGGGTAGTAAAGATTTTGCAAAGGGTTTTATGCAACGCCACGGAATACCAACATCACGATACCGGACTTTTGACAGAACAAATCAGGGTGAGGTATATGATTATCTGAGGACACTTAAAAGTCCTTACGTTATAAAAGCTGACGGACTGGCTGCCGGGAAGGGCGTTGTCATTATTGACGATATACAAAAAGCTGAAAATGAGGTTAAAGCCATTCTCGACGGCAAATTTGATTCTGCAGGCAAAAAGGTCGTTGTGGAGCAATTCCTGAAAGGTATTGAATTGTCAGTATTCATAATCACCGACGGAAAAACCTGGAAACTCCTGCCGGAAGCAAAAGATTATAAAAGAATAGGAGCAGGGGATACTGGTCTTAACACAGGCGGTATGGGAGGAGTGTCTCCGGTACCATTTGCTGATAGCGTCTTCATGGATAAAGTAAGGAGGAAGATAATAGAACCAACAATAAAAGGCCTCCCGGAAGAAGGGATCATTTACAGGGGATTTCTGTTTTTCGGATTGATCAATGTTGACGGGGATCCGTATGTTATTGAATATAATGCCCGCCTTGGAGATCCTGAATCTGAAGTAATAATACCCAGGATAAGCTCAGACCTGTTTGAACTCATTGAGGGAGTTGCTGAAGGTAACTTATCGGAACGTGTGCTTGAAACAGACAGCAGGTTTGTAACAACAGTGATGCTTGTTTCAGGCGGATATCCCGGTAATTACGATAAGGGGAAAGAGATATCCGGACTCGGTACAACACAGGATTGTGTCGTTTTCCATGCAGGTACAGGAATGGAAGGGACCAGGGTACTGACATCGGGAGGCAGAGTATTATCTGTAAGTTCATGGGGCAATAGCATGAAGAAAGCTCTTGAAGGATCATACCGGAATGCGGAGCTTATTTCTTTCGAGGGAATTTAGATCGGAAGAGCACCACGTCTGAACTCCAGTCACGAGATTCCATCTCGT
>CAYQZL010000055.1:0-26009 GCA_964421975.1 uncultured Rikenellaceae bacterium | reverse complement strand
TGTGGGCAAGAAGGTTGGCAGTCATAAATGCTCCGTATGAATGTCCGCTCACCGCCACTCTTGCAGGATCGGTAACTCCCATCTCTACAGCTTTGTTTATTGCAGCTTCGGCATTGGCAACCAGCTGTTCCACAAAAGTGTCATTAGGCTCTTTTTCATCAACACCCACAATCGGGAAGGAAGCATCCATGAGTATAGCATAACCCTGAGTGACATAAACGAGTGCAGATGCCGGACTTATGCGTGTGAATGTAAATGGAGAACCGCTTACCTGTCCGGCTGCCGACGGATCGTTGAACTCTCTGGGATAAGCCCACAGGAGTGTTGGTAAGGGAGCGTCCTTACCCCTTGTAAAACCTTCCGGAAGATAGAGGGTAAAAGACAGGTCAAGGCTGTCATTGCGTTTATACCTTACAAGCTCTTTTTGTATACCCATTAGCTGAGGATAGGGATTTTCAAATTTCGTCACCCTTGTAAGTTTTTTGGTCTTAAGGTTGCGGATAAAATAATCCGGCACTTCTGTTACCGACTGTCTTGTCGTCAGGATCAATCCTTTAGGCATGTTTATCCACGATTCAACAGTTTCGTAATATGGTGCTTCGGAACGCCACATCCTCGCTGCCTTGTTCAGGGCTATATCATACCTGTCAATGAATGGCCTGTCCCCTTCCGGTGATGAACCGCTTCCGCTCAGGAATAATGATTTACCCTTATCGGCAAATAATAGTACCTGCCGGCCCCATTCATTTTGTTCCATCATGAATCTGCCGGGATTATTATAGCGGTCATCCGAATTGAATTCCTGTATCTTCTTCTTTGTATCCCGGGGATTAAGGGGATTGAATGAACTTACCACCCGCATTCTTGATTTGCTCAGGCTTTCATTAATGAGTGCAAAATCGGCTTTCCCCCATATTATACCCGAGAACCTCATCTCAGTCGCAATGAATTTCTCAGGATTCCCTGAAAACGGCGCCGCGAGTGTATAAACCTGGTCGTGGTATTTCATTTCCTTCCTGTAATCCCCATCGTCGAGTGCTTCTACCCAGTAAAGTGTGGCTGGCATATCCGGCCGCCAGCCGTAATATCTGGGTCCGGGAAGTACCATATCATACCCTCTTGGCAGATTTTCCGTAAGAGGCTTTTCATATAGTGCCCGGATCAGATTACCGCTGATATCCCAGACCATGGTTGATGAGGGAAAATAATAATATGGTACAATGTATGAGAACGGACTTTTTATTGAAGTTACAAGCAAATAGTTAGCGTCGGGCGATGAAGTAACATCTGTGATCATATCCGCTTTGCCGATTTTGACGCTGTTGCTTCCGTCCCATAACATCAGCTGCGATTTTGCAAAATACCTGAAAACTGATTCATCAACAGGATCTTTCAAAAGGTCCTGAAATGTTGCTGCTTCTCCTGCTTTCCCAAGGTTCTCCTGTACAACCGGCCCTTCCGGAACCGGATTCCTTACCGGCATTTCCCCTTTTTCAGGATCAGTCACGGAATACAGCAGTTTTTTACTGTCTGAAAGCCAGCTGACCGGATTTCCGAATATCATGTTAAGGTTATCTGAAATCTTCCGCGACTTAAGAGCAGTTACATCACAGATCCATAATTCAATATTGTCTTTACGGGTATTTGTAAATGCAAACATTTTTCCGTCGGGAGACCATTGAGGGAACCCAAGCTGAGGATCTGAAGGCAAACCTTCTATGCTACGTTCATTGGTACCGTCTATGCTTATCAGTTTAAAACCCTTATTGTATGTCTGCCTGCTCGGACCGCTGTTAGCCGGGTTAATCCTCAGGCCTGCTATTCTGAGTTCAGCTTCTGAAAGCTGGCTGATCGTAATAAGTGAAGGTCTCTGAATAACCAGAATGTTTGTTTTATCCGGGCTTACAGAAACGACCGGAGTGGCCGGTGCATCAACGATCCTGACAATTTCACCGGGAGGCATCTGGTATTTGAGAGCTTCCTGGGATCTGATTGATAGCTGGACACAGCTTAACAGAATTACAATAAGAAAAAAGATCTTCTTCATATTTTATTTTGATTAAAGTTAATTCAAAACTGATATTTTAATAACCTGACTTAGTGAATCTTAGTGCCTTTGTGCCTTAGTGGCTTCCTAATTTGCCACAAAGGCACCAAGACACTAAGGTACACAAAGATTGTTCTAATACCTGTTACATTTATTACCTTTACGCGATTTTTTTCAGATTAAGTATAAAACAATAAGGAGCATGACAGATTTTTTTGAAGATAAGATTTCCGAAAGGCTTGGAGGAAGCAGCTTTGGAAAATCCACAGCCATTTACAAGTTTGAACTGATAAAGAGAGCCAAGGCAGCAGCAAAGCTGGCCCATCCCGATATCAAATTGATAGATATGGGGGTTGGAGAGCCTGACTGGCCGGCAGATTCTCTTGTTGTAAAAGCATTATCAGAAGAGGCAGGGAAACCGGAGAACAGGTGGTATGCCGATAACGGTATTCCTGAATTCCAGGAAGCTGCAGCCCGTTATCTCGAAAAAGTATATGGTCTGAAAGGGCTGGTTCCGTCAGAAAATATCGTACATGGAATCGGATCAAAACCGGTTCTTGCCATGCTGCCGGTCTGTTTCATCAATCCCGGAGATGTTCTGCTTATTACCGTACCCGGATATCCGGTTATGGCAACATACACTAAATATCTTGGTGGTGAAGTTTATAACCTGCCTTTATTGGAATCAAATTCCTTCCTTCCCGATCTGGATAACATACCTGCACCGGTACTCAAAAAAGCAAAGCTCCTCTACCTCAACTATCCAAATAATCCTACCGGTGCTGTTGCAGATATTAAGTTTTTTGATAAGGTGGTGGCATTCGCAAAGGCAAATAATGTTATTGTGGTTCATGATACAGCTTATGGAGCACTTACTTATGATGGTTTTAAACCCCTCAGCTTTTTGTCGGCCGACGGCGCAATGGATGTCGGAATTGAAGTTCATTCCTTATCTAAAGCTTTCAATATGACAGGATGGAGAATAGGCTTTGTCTGCGGAAATAAGAAAGCTGTAAGCGCTTATGCCACTGTAAAGGACAATACCGATTCAGGACAGTTCAGGGCTATACAGAAAGCAGGTATAGCAGCACTTAATCATACTGAAATAACAGAAAGGACGGTTGAAAAATATTCCAGGAGATTCGACCTTCTTGTAAATGCACTGATTGAAGCCGGATTCAATGCTAAAAAGCCCTTGGGTTCGTTCTATTGTTATGTAAAAGCTCCTGCAGGAACTGAAGACGGAAAAACATTTAATTCTGCTTCCGAAGTATCGGAATTCCTTATCAGGGAAGCACAGATTTCTACCGTTCCCTGGGATGATGCAGGACATTATCTGAGGTTCTCTGTTACCTTCGAAGCTGATACGGCTGAGGAAGAAAAGCAGGTTGCCGCTGAACTCGTAACAAGGCTGAAGAAGCTGAAACTTAAGTTTTAAGCGGGGTTTAGAAGAAAAAGGAAGAAGTAAGCAGTTGGCAGTAAGCAGTTGGCAGTAAGTAGCTGGCAATCATTTGTTTTCACCATTTATAAAGTTTACAAAATCAACCTGTTTTTCCCAACTGCCAACTTATTATGAACATTTTTTATATTCTTGGCTGAATTCAATCATTTGTAAAAAAAATGACGAAAATATCCGGAGTTATCATATCCTTTAATGAGGAAAAACATATCGGCAAATGTCTGGCTTCATTACAGGGAATTGCTGATGAAATAGTTGTGGTCGACTCTTTTTCGACCGACTCAACAAAGGATATATGCAGTAAATACAATGTCAGGTTTTATGAGCATCCTTTTGAAGGTTATGTGGAACAGAAGAATTATGCATTATCACTTGCCACCAATCAATATGTACTTTCTCTTGATGCCGATGAGGAACTAAGTGAAAAGTCGAGGGAATCTATCCTTCAGATAAAGGACGATTTAAAATATGACGGATATAAATTTAACCGTCTCACGAATTATTGTGGCGGCTGGATCAAACATTCAGGCTGGTACCCCGACAGTCATATCAGATTGTTTGATGTAACCAAAGGAAAATGGAGAGGTACAAATCCTCATGACAAGTTCCGCATGAATCCGGGGGCCGGAATAAAAAGGTTAAAAGGTGATATCCTTCACTGGTATTGTGAATCATTCGAGGAGCATATAGACAAAATAAACCGCTTCTCCACCATCATGGCCACGGAATATTTTAAACAGGGTAAAAAAGGCGGGTTCCTGATTGCCTCAGCACATAAATGGTGGCGTTTCTTCAGGACATATTATATTGGGGCGGGATTTCTTGACGGATTCAGAGGGCATGCTGCCTGCTCCATATCAGCTTACGGAAGTTTCCTGAAATATGCCAAGCTGATGAAAATGAATCATGATGCAAAAAACAATATGAACCGATGACAGGTTTTGAGGAAGACATAAAGAGATCAGTGGCTGCACTGAGGGACGGAGGGATCATCATTTATCCCACCGATACGGTATGGGGCATAGGATGCGATGCAACCAATCCGGCTGCTGTTGAGAAGGTATACGATATAAAATCCAGGAGCGGAAGCAGGAGTCTCATTGTACTTGTTAACGGACTTACCATGCTGGAGAGATATGTAAAAGAAATTCCGGGCGTTGCTTATGACCTGATAGAAGTATCGGATACTCCTCTTACCATTATTTATCCTGATGGAAAGAATCTGGCGGAAGGAGTATGTGCCGGCGATAATTCAGTTGCAGTTAGGATCTGCAATGAACAGTTCTGCAATGAGCTGATAAGCAGGTTCCGCCGACCGCTGGTCTCCACATCAGCGAACATCAGCGGAAAACCTTATCCTGCCAGCTTCGAAGAGATTGATCCTGATCTTCTTAAAAAAGCCGATTATATCGTCAGTTACCGCCGTGATGATTACAAGAAATATACTCCATCACCGGTAATACGTGTTGAATACAACGGTGTTATCAGTATTATCAGGAAATAAGTTACATTGCCGACCTTACCTTACCCGATCCTGATACCCTTGCATCGATCCTGGGATTACCCTTATAGGTAACATTTCCGCTTCCCGAGATTGAAGCCTGAAGCGAATCTCCGGCCTTGCAGTAACAGCTTCCACTTCCAGAAACCCTGACTGACAGGTGATCTATTTCAAAACCTTCGCCTCTGTAGCCACCCGATCCGCTTATTGATATTTCACCCCGGTCAGCTTCACCGCCGGATCCGATTATCACATCCCCCGATCCGGAAATACTGCAATTAAATTCATCGGCGACAATACCGGCAGTAATCAGTTTACCGCTCCCGCTCACACTCAGATCCAGATCATCAGCATCCCTGATATCATCTGCGATCTCAGCATTCCCTGATCCTGAAACACTCAATCCCTCAAGTTCAGGTAATGTAATATATACATTCACCTTTTCATCGAAACGGAATCTCCAGTTTCTCTGCCTTATAATAAGCTTGTCTCCCGATATTTCAGTTTCCACCATTTCAAGATCACGTCTGTTACCCTCCAGGGCAACACTGAACTGTGGACCGATTTTAATAGTCAGATTTCCGGATATACCGAAACCAATCCTGTCGAAACCTTTTAAATTTCTTGTTTCTCTTTCCTGTCCGGCAGTAATCCCGGTAACAAGAAGCATAATAATAAATAAGGCTGCAGATCTTTTCATCATTGAGTTTTAGTTAATTTAAGTAAAGACGATGTTTTCTGATGAAAGTTGCAGGATCCGGGTATAAAATCCCTTCAGAAAGAATAAAATTATTGTGATAATACCCCCGGTCTGGTTATAAGGGGATTTACTTAAAAGCGGGATTATTGATATCCGTTAATCCATCGGGCAGATCCATTATGATAATCTTCTTACGGTGATCCACATTCACAATAAAATCATCATGTAAGGGAACAAGGATATTATTCCCCTCTTGCGGCAGTACTGACAAAAGTATCTGTCCGGGATTTTCAATTATTTCCTGAATTGTTCCCAGGAGTTCATCCTGTGGTGTTCTGATCCTGTATCCTTTAAGGTGGTTGAGATCATTTTCAGATACTTCTTCCCCTGATTCTGACGTCAGGAATATCCTGCATCCAATGAATTCCTTTATTTTTTCATAGGAATCATAACCTTCAAAAGCAAGTCTTACAAGAGTTTTGTCGGGTATTCCGGAAGAAGACAATAAAAACGGAACCGCTTTCCCTTCAACTTCGAGGAAAACCGATTCCGTTTCGGGAAATTTTTTTTCAAAGGCTTTTTCGAGCCTCACTGTAACCTCACCATTGAAGCCGCTGGATTTAATTATTTTTCCCAGCAATATTTTGGGATCAGAGTCCATCGGCCTGGTTATCCGGGATCTTTACTCCTGAGGTTTTTCTTCAGAAGTTGTTTCCGGAGCTGTTTCCGGAGCTGTTTCGTTTACAGGAGGATTTTCTGCAGCTTGTTCTTCTGCTGCCTGTTCTGACCGGCTTTCTGCTTCAGCTTTGGCTGCCATTTCGGCCTGTCTTTTTGCCAGTTTTTCAGCCCGTTCTTCATTTATCCGTTTTTCGGATGCCAGTTTTTTAGCAATTGCTTCATCTCTCGTTTTTTCGAGACCTGATTTTTTTGCATCGATCTTTGCTTCATTCTGCTTCATCCACTCTTCAAAACGCCTGCCGGCTTCTGTTTCATCAAATGCACCTTTTTTCACTCCTTCGAGAAGATGTTTTTTGATAAGTACACCCTTGTAAGAGAGGATCGCTCTGCATGTTTCAGTAGGTAATGCGCCATTTTGCAGCCAACCGAGAGCCTTATCGAAATCGAGTTCGATTGTGGCGGGGTTAGTGAGCGGATTGTATTTTCCGATCTTTTCAATATATCTGCCATCCCGTGGCGACCTGCTATCTGCTACCACAATGTGGTAATAGGCCAGTTTCTTACGACCTTTCCTGGCCAATCTGATTTTAACTGCCATTAATTCTTAACGCTTTTATTTTACCTGTTTAAAAAATTGTGGGTGCAAAGATAGCAGTAATTATTTACCATACAAACGTATGAAACTAATTCAGAATGGAAAAAAGGCTGGCCCATTTGCGGGCCAGCCCGATTTAATAAATAAATCCTCTATTTTCTTGTAAAAGTGAACAGCCAGACTCCACCGAAAGTCCCTTCAAAAACTGAGATGGTAAAATACATTGTATACTTACCGTCACAGGTATTAAAGTTGCCGGGACTTGCACTCTGATAAGCCAGATCGTGGTACCCGAAAGCTTCTGATGCAAGGATGCTTTTATCGGCAGTCACTTTCAGGGTAGCCGGATCTATATGCATTACAAGCGGGCCCCTGTCCTCGGTTAATCCGTCGAGCTCCGCAATCCCCGATACATATATTTTATAAGGATCAGCGGGATCGGCTGTCAGGGTTACAGTTCCGTCTGCCGGCCATGTGGGTGAGACTGCACGATATTGTCCTACTGTCAGTGCAGGATCAAATGCGCAAACTACCGGAACAGAAAGAGAAGCACTTGAACGTGTAACTATTCCCCCGAGAGTAACCTCAACTTCAACATAAACAATATCGCCTGCATTTATTGAAGTTGCTCCTGTCGCATCCAGTATTGAACCAAGAGTTAATGTTATAGTGGCTGGGAAAGTTGTAATATCTGCTACTTTTACCCTTTCAAAGTTGGTGCCGTGAGAAACCACTACCTCTGTTTTATCCGGTTTCTTTCCATCAGGAATATTAACTTCAAAGCGGATATATGAATCCTCATCGCCATTGATAAGGAATCCGGGATTGGGTACTGATACGGAAGGTACAATTGCAGTTCCTCTGCTGCCTGCCGGATCCTTTAGCTCCTCACAACTGATATTTATTATGATCAGAATGATGAGCAGTCCTGTTATTTTAAGTTTTTTCATTTTAATCTGTATGTTTATTATTTGGTAATGACCAGATAACCTGAAACGTAATAAAGTAATTAACGTGTTCCCCCGGCCCACCAGACTTTTTCTGTATAGACATAATTACCATCGCCATAGGCTTCGCGAACATTAAAGTTTGTAGTCACATCGGCAGTTCCATATGTAAACCGCCATGGAAATTTTGTTGCATTGAGTGGATTAGCCAGTGTAATAACATTATCACCCATCGCTTTCAGACGTCTTATGTCATTGTAAGCTTCAAGACCTTCCTCCTCGAAAAAGGCAATATATTTCTGATTCATAACTTCAGAAAGAGGATCTGCATTGAATCTGTTTAAAACCCTGTTTTCAAAATATTCTTTGGCTTCTGCAGCTGTCAGACCAATGTTCACCTTCTGAAAAGCCGCTGTTATTGCCTTCTCCAGGGCTTCCCGGGCAGCCGGGAGATTATTCAGCCTGACATTTGCTTCCGCTTTAAGGAATTCTATCTCATGGTAGCTGAGCAGGTAGGTAGGGGCCGTAATTGTGCTCAGAGCCGAAATTGAATAATAACCCTGAACCTGGTTTGCTGTACCATTGGGGGCAAAAACAATGTCATTCCCCGTTCCGGGATATGGCTCCCAAAAAATAGTATCCCTTGGATCACTCCTGTCCAATAGCTTTTCATGAAGACTTTGACTTGCACCGTAATAATCACGGTCCTGGAACATAACATAAAAAGGACTCTGGGACGTGGTGCCGTTATAAACATACTTAGCCTGCTCCCCCGATGCGGTAAAAGATTGTCCTGCAAATGTTATTACATCTGCATAATCCGGCGACTTAAGGGATAAGCGCATTGTATAACGGGCTTTCAGTCCATAGGCAAATTTCTTCCACAGATCCGGATCTCCGCCATAAATAAAATCCTGCAATCCCAGAGAAGGAAATATTGTCTCCTCTTCCAGGTTCGCTATAGCATCATCAAGCAGATTGAAAATATCTTCATAAATATCTTCCTGCTTATCAAGGACAGGTGTAAATATTTCACCCGGCCGGAGAGCTTCGGTCCAGGGTACATCACCCATTACATCCGTAAGTACCGCAAGATTGTATGCAGTTAATATCTGTGCAATACCCAGGGTATGATAATTACCCTCTTCAGTACCTCCTTCTGAACATTTCTCAATGACAATCTTCAGCATATAGAGATTGGAATATGCCGAAACCCAGGAATTATTATATGTGGAAGAAGCAACTGGTTCCGCACTTCTTATGTCGGCATTGTAAAACTGGTTCCAGGTTCCGGAATTGTGTTCAGCATATATTGATGCATAAAAGGTAAAATCGTTCGCTATAAGACTGAATGCCGTACCTGTCATGGCATCAGTTATGATAAGTGACGACAGCATGTCGGATGGATCATTCACGTTTTTATTGATCTCATCCATAATGGATTCTGAACATGACCAGAGGGAAAATGTCAGAATTACAAGCGGGAAAATATATAATACTTTTTTCATGACATTTGGAATTAAAAGGTTAAATCGAGGTTAAATCCGTAACTGGTCACCTGGGGTACGGAGAATCTTTCAAATGCTCCTCCCATATTGGTGTTACCCTGACTTGATTCCGGATCAAAGTTTTCAAGCTCACTCCAGAGAAGTATATTGCGTGCGAATACTGATATACCGGCATTGACTTTACTGAAGATCTTTTTGGAAGGTTTAAATCCCAGGGAAAGTTCACGAAGCTTTATAAAAGAATTACCGTGTATATAATATTCATCAATATTTGAAAGCACATTTACATAAAGATCCTGTAAAGCACCCGGATCTGAAGGTCCGCCCCGGGCTATATCATTAGGTGTGCCATCAGGCTTAACGCCATCAAAAATAAATGTGGATTCACGATCTTCGGTTCTGGCCGACATACCGTAGAGGTCAAGCAGCCCGTTACTTCCTGAATACATCTGTCCGCCCTGCTTCCACTCAAATAAGGCATTCAGGCTTAGTTTTTTATAGGTGAAACCTGTATTTGCTCCAAGTATAAAATCAGGAGATACCGATCCGATCACTGCAGGTTCCCCGGTAAGAGGAAATCCGTGTGTTGGTGAACCGGGATTATCTTCAACAACTATCCTGCCTTCATCGTCACGGACGAATGATACTCCGTAAATAACAGGATAGGTACTTCCTATACCTGCTCTTACCTGTGGAATATTGAATCCGCCGATATAAATACTTTCAACCCCTGAAGCAAGTTCATCAACATAATTGTCGATCCTGGAAAAATTCAAATTCATATCCCATCTGAAATTGTTCATATCCACGGGAGAAAAATTCACAACCACCTCATGAGAGACAGTATGAACCTTTCCTCCGTTCATCATCAGGTATCCAACACCTGTGGAACCTGCAAGAGGCACCTGAAATATCTGATCCACAACATTCTGACGCGAGAAGGTATAATCTATTCCGAAACGGTTCCTGAAGAATCTGAGGTCAGCACCTGTTTCATAGGATCTGGTATTCTGAGGTTTTAAATTGGGATCATATTGTGTATTATTAGGTATATAGGAATTCACTCCATTTATTGGATACTGGATCGGAATCCCCAACCACCATCCGCCTGAATAATTTGGTGTATTATAATAGTTGGGTGTATATGAACCCGCCTGACCCACCTCGGCATAGGAAAAACGCAGCTTTGCAAATGAGAGCCACTCCAGGTCCTTCAGGGCATTCATCTCAGACGCCAGAAAACTCATTGAGACCGAAGGATAAAAGAAACCACGGTTATTGGTCGGCATTGAGGAAACAATATCATTTCTGCCGGTAACATTAAGAAAAACCATTGATTTCCAATCCATTGACAAGTTCCCAAAAAAACCTACCGTCCGGTATTTATCCCTGGATTCATTCGCTGTGACGATCTTTGCATTCCTTATATGTGCCCAGCCTCCGAAATTAAAAGATTCACCATGCTCTGAGAATGTTTTCCGGTTATTCTGATCAAATTCATTCCCTACCATTAATGCAAGATTCAAATTACCGTTTATTCTCCATTCATAGTTTGCGGTCAGTAATGAATTGACGTTAAAGGATGTAACACTGTAATTATCAATTATACCATCATTCCCTGCATGACCATATTCAAAAATATCCTGAAAATCTGTGGTATAGGAATCTGTTCCCAGCTGATACTTAATCTTAAGGTTCATGTCTGAACCTATATTGGCAATAAAATTAACGTAACCGTTGCCAAAGAAACGATCAGTTATTTCATTGAAGATGACATGTTCGGCTGCCCAGTAAGGATTATCCCAGCTGCCTCCCCTGTAATATATCTGATTATATGGATCTCCGGGAACATAATAAGGGTATCCCTTCAGATTATAACTAGCGGGAGCACCAAGTATCCCGGCGAGAGATGCATCATTTCCGGTTGGGATTTTATCGATGTCCGTCCTTGAAAAATTAGCACTGAAGCCTGTAATAAGATTTTTATTCATCTTTCTTTCTGCAGACGCTTTTCCGTTCCATCGGTCCATACCGGAAGCAAGAGCAATCCCGCTCTGGGAAGTCCGGGTCAGACCAAGTGCATAATTCCCGGATTCGGTTGCCTGACTGATACTGACATTATTGGTTGAGGTGTAACCTGTTCTGAAATAGTCTGTCCAGTTATTGAATACCTGTGGAGTGACCCATGGATCCTCAACCATACCTGTTTCGAGCTGAGGAACATAGTATTTTCCGGGGTGGCCGTTTGCATTTCCTCCATTAACGGGATCATCAGGAAGATCCTCAATTTTAGGCCCCCATGAAAATGAGGAATTGGGGGTATAGGTACCATAAAAACCCTGAGCGTAGGTACTCTGGAAATCAGGCACTCTTGAGATCCGGGAAAAAGCACTTGTATGAGAAACGGCTATTACCGGTTTACCGGCAATATTATTTCTTCCGCTTTTTGTCGTAATGATCACAACACCATTCGATGCACGGATCCCGTAAAGAGCTGCTGCCGCCTGTCCTTTCAGAATATTAACGCTTTCAATATCTGAGGGATTTATGTCTATTGCACGGTTTGAAATATCAGAACCTGATATACCGCTTCCTATAACGGAAAAATCACTTCCCGCTCCTGCCTGCATGTCAGCAGTTGAGGAAACAGGCATTCCATCAACAATATATAGAGGTGTGTTATTGTCTGTAAAGGAGCGGGCACCTCTGATTACGATCTGTGATGAAGCTCCGGGCATCCCGCTCGATGGCTTAATGTCAATACCGGCCAGCTTGCCCTGCATCGCACCGGCCAGGTCAATGTTACCGGTGCGGTCAATCATTTCGTCCCTGATGTCCTGGACTGCATAACCCAGGGCCTTTTTCTCCCTGGAAATGCCCAGGGCCGTTACGACCACTTCATTCAAACCAAGAACATCAGGTTCCATTATTACATCTATAACGGAACGTCCGCCGATCTCAATTTCCTGTTTTTTCATTCCAATGTATGAAAAAACAAGTGTCGTTGCATCAGCAGGTACAACCAGTGTGTATTTACCGTTAAGATCAGTCGTTATACCTATTATGGTACCCTTGACTGAAACTGATACACCCGGCAGAAGACCCTCTCCTTCAACGGAAGAGGTAACAGTGCCGCTTATTGCCTTTTGCTGGGCATTTCCTGAAATCACAAACCCGCAAAAAATCAATAACGGCAGGAGAATTTTTCTCATGGCTTTTTAGTTTAGATTAATAATATAAACAGGAATTTTATTATTCCTTTTTACTGTCCAAAAAAGTGACTATGCCACTTTAAGACTTAAATGTAAATGAGTGATGAGTTTAAAATTGACATCAGTTTACCGTTTGCACTTCCCGGTTTATAATATGCAATTACGGATTGATTATTTATCAACAACCGGATTATCTTATCCGGTCTTTATGCATTTTTAAATATTTTTGTAAACCGGTCAGTCAACCCAAATCTCCTTGATTATGGCAGTCTTCTCTCACTTACATGTACATACGCAATATTCAATTCTCGACGGTGCTTCAAGCATACCTCATCTTATTGATAAAGTAAAATCCCTGGGAATGGAAGCCGTGGCCATAACGGATCACGGAAATATGTTCGGGGTCAAAGAGTTTCACAATACAGCCACCAAAAAAGGTATAAAACCAATTATCGGATGTGAGATCTATGTTGCAAAAAGATCCGTTACAGATGTAACGGGTAAGGAAGACCGTTCAGGAGACCACCTTATATTACTCGCGAAAAACCTTAAGGGATATAAGAACCTGATAAAGCTCATCTCGCTTGCCTGGATAAAAGGTTTCTATTATAAACCACGTGTCGATAAGGAACTGCTTGCCCGATACAGTGAAGGTCTTATAGCCTCATCTGCCTGTCTCGCCGGAGAAATACCGGATGAGATCCTTCGCGGTTCTGTTGAGGGAGCTGAAAATGCACTTAAAGAGTATATCAATATTTTCGGAAAGGATTTCTATCTCGAAATACAGAGGCATGAGACCTATGATCCTGAAGCCGATATGACAGTATTCCCTCAGCAGCAGAAAGCCATAGAGGTCATTAAAAAGCTGGCTGCAAAAAATAATGTAAAGATCGTTGCAACAAATGATGTTCATTTCATAAATGCCGAAGATGCTGAAGCTCACGACCGGCTGATATGTATCAATACTGCAAAGGATATAGATGATCCCTCAAGGCTTCGTTATACAAAACAGGAATATCTCAAGACTGAAGAAGAAATGAGAAAGATCTTCAGTGATATTCCGGAAGCCATTGATAATGTTGCTGAAGTTACAGGAAAGATCGAGAAATACAAGCTTGATCATGATCCGATAATGCCTGATTTCGATCTGCCGGAAGGATATAATGATAAAAATGAATATCTGAGATATCTTACCTATGAAGGGGCTGGAGAAAGATGGGGCACATTAAATAAAGAACAAAGTGAAAGGATAGATTTCGAACTGCAGACAATAGCCAAGATGGGCTTCCCCGGTTATTTCCTTATAGTCTGGGACTTTCTTAAGGCAGCACGTGAAATGGGTGTTTCTGTGGGCCCGGGTAGAGGTTCAGCTGCCGGATCAGCAGTGGCATACTGCCTCAGGATAACAGATATTGATCCGATAAAATACGGATTGCTCTTTGAGCGTTTTCTCAACCTTGACCGTACTTCAATGCCTGATATTGACATTGATTTTGACGAGGACGGCAGAGAATCTGTACTGAAATATGTGGTCAATAAATACGGGCATGAAAAGGTTGCACATATAATTACCTTTGGTTCCATGGCTGCAAAAATGGCGATCAGGGATGTGGCAAGGGTTCAGAAACTTCCTCTTCCTGATGCCGACCGCCTGGCAAAACTTGTTCCCGACAAACCCGGGACAACTCTCCTTCAGGCTTATGAAGAGGTCCCTGACCTTGCAAAGGAAAGAGATTCTTCAAACAAGCTCATTTCACAGACCCTCAAATATGCCGAAGTACTGGAAGGTTCTGTAAGGCAGACAGGGGTTCATGCCTGCGGTGTCATCATCAGCAGGGACCCGCTCGATAACTATATACCCCTTTGTACCGCAAAGGATACAGAGCTTTATGTGACACAATACGACGGAAATCATGTCCAGGCAGTAGGACTTCTTAAAATGGATTTTCTTGGCCTGAAAACCCTTTCAATAATAAAAGATGCCCTTCAGAATATCAGGAAATCCTTAAATATCACAGTAGATATCGATTCCCTTCCCCTCAATGATAACAAGACTTTTGAATTATTCAGCAATGGGGAAACGACTGCTATATTCCAGTTTGAATCAACCGGGATGAAAAGATATCTGAAGGAGCTTAAACCAAACCGGTTTGAAGACCTGATTGCCATGAATGCACTTTACAGGCCCGGACCCATGGAGTACATACGCGAATTCATAAAGAGAAAATATTCCGGGAAAAAAGTTGAATATACCCTGCCTGTAATGGAAAAATACCTTAATGATTCCTATGGTATTACCGTCTACCAGGAACAGGTGATGCTCCTTTCCCAGGAACTGGCAGGATTTACAAAAGGTGAAGCCGATTCCCTGCGTAAAGCAATGGGAAAGAAAAAACGGTCGATCATGGATGAAATGAAGGTCAAGTTCCTTCAGGGTTGCCTCATGAAAGGATATGATGAAGAGACTGTTCAGAAAATATGGAGCGACTGGGAATCATTTGCCGAATATGCTTTCAATAAATCACATTCCACATGCTACGCCCTTGTGGCTTATCAGACAGGATACCTCAAAGCACACTATCCTGCTGAATTCATGGCTGCTGTTCTGAGCCGTAATATCAGTGATATCAAAAAAATCACCACCTTCATGGATGAGACCAGACGTATGGGAATGGAGGTCCTGGGTCCTGATGTGAACGAGAGTAATGTAAATTTCACCGTAAACAAGGATGGCAATATAAGATTCGGACTGGGGGCAATAAAAGGAGTGGGTGAAAATGCCGTGATCCAGCTTATCGAAGAAAGAGAAAAAAACGGATTTTATAAGGATATCTATGACCTTGTTGAAAGAGTGAACCTTAATTCACTTAATAAAAAGAACCTCGAAGCAATGGCTGTAGCCGGAGCTTTTGACTGCTTTGGAAACATATCAAGGGCACAATATTTTGCCCTTGATACAAAAGGATCCAGCTATATCGAAAGCCTGATCCGCTACGGACATAATGCGAAAACGATCAAACAGACAAGCAGCCAGACGCTGTTCGGGGAATCCGGAGGATTTGACCTGGTCAGACCTGAACCGTCAGCCTGCCCCGACTGGCCAAAACTGGAAAAACTGAACAGGGAAAAAGAGGTAATAGGCATTTATCTCTCATCCCACCCTCTCGATGATTTCAAACTGGAAATAAGTACTTTCACAACGGCAACTCTGGCCGATCTGCAAAACCTTCAGAATTATCTCGACCGGGAGGTGATCGTCGCAGGAATGGTAACCGACACAAGAAACGGTATCGGGAAAAACAATAAACCTTACGGCTCACTGACACTGCAGGATTATACTGATTCTTTCAGGTTCATGATGTTCGATAAGGATTATATTGATAACAGTAAATTCTTCACCATCGGATACTACCTTCTGATCAGAGGTAAAGTACAGAAAAGAAAATACAGGGAAGATGAACTTGAATTCAGTATCAAAAAAATAAGTCTTCTGTCGAGTGTGAAAGATGAACTTATCAAAAGTGTAACCCTCAAAATCGATCCTGAGAATATCGATCTTGAAATGATAAATGAGCTGAAACAGCTGATAAACGAAAACAAGGGTGAAACGGAACTCCGTTTCATGTTCCGTGATACGGAAGATAAAATATCGTTCCCGATGTTCTCAAGAACGCTGAGAGTAAGGCTGAATAACGAGTTTATTTCATATCTCGAAGATCATCCCTCTATTGATTTTAAAGTTAATTAGCTATCTTTGGCCACTATTAAAATGTATATAAAAAACTCATTATTATGGCAATTGAAGTAACCGACGGAAATTTTGAAGAACTGGTCATTAAATCGGATAAACCTGTAATTGTTGATTTCTGGGCAGAGTGGTGCGGTCCGTGCAGAATGGTGGCTCCCGTAATGGAAGAGATATCAAAGGAATATACAGGCAAAGCTCTGGTGGCAAAATGCGATGTCGACAACAATCCGCAGGTGACTATGAAATATGGTATAAGGAATATCCCTACAGTGTTGTTCTTCAAAGATGGTAAAGTTGCCGATAAACAGGTGGGTGCCGTTCCAAAAAATAACTTTGTGAACAAACTTAATGCTCTTCTCTGAAAATATTTTTAGTTCAACAGCGTCCTGCTGTACTATCCCAGGAATATGACAGTATGTGTCTTTGCAGCTTCGAGCAGCAGAGTGGACAATGAGTATGGCAGAGATGCTGCCAGACTTGGATCGCTTCTTGCCGGAGCCGGTTTCAATGTGGTCTTCGGAGGCGGTGGCATAGGACTTATGAACAGCCTTGCCGATGCGGTAATCAGCAGCAACGGCAAAATAACCGGTGTTATCCCTTCTTTTATGAAGGAAGAAGGCTGGGGCCATGATGGTGTGAGCGAAACCATTGTCACATCCGGCATGAGTGAGAGAAAACAAAAGATGTTCAGCCTTTCTGATGCCATTGTTGCACTTCCCGGAGGAATGGGAACACTTGAAGAGCTTACCGAGGCTATTACTCTTAAACAGCTCAGCCTTTTTGACGGACCGATCATAATCCTTAATACCAGGGGATACTATAACTCCTTTCTGGATTTTATCGATAATATGGTGGAGAATAATTTCCTCAGGAAAGAACACAAAGGAATATGGGAAGTTGTTAATACTCCGGAAGAGGTTATAGAAATACTGAACAGAAAAGACAGAGGATCTGAGGAATGGCGGAGAATCGCCAAAATCTGACAGTTTATTCTTCACCCCGGTACCACGCATTGCCGTCAACTTAAGTCTCAATACAATTTTTTGCACACCAGCTGTAATGACAAAATTGCAAGTATCATATATAATGTAACTTACAAAATATTGTCATTAGCAGGGAGCATTTGTAAAACAACTTTCCCCTCCTTTTTTTTAAGGAGTGGAAATGTAAACTCTTATAAACCTGTTAATTACGGTAGTTTTCGTTGTTAATATACTCCTTAAGTTTACGGCTATGCCCATCAGAGAGGACGCTTACCGGAAACTCCCTCCCCCTCATGTAAGGACGCTTATAGGAAACCATTTTCCCCATAGCCGTCAACTTAAGTCTCAATACAATTTTTTGCACACCAGCTGTAATGACAAAATTGCAAGTATCATATATAATGTAACTTACAAAATGTTGTCATTAGCAGGGAGCATTTGTAAAACAACTTTCCCCTCCTTTTTTCAAGGAGGGGTGGCCGGGATTACTTATTTTGGAATGTGTACAATCCTGCTTTCCCGGCCGGGGTGGTTAAAAACGGATTCAACTGAAATAGAGTTATTTCTAAGATATGTTCTGAGAGTTTTAAGACTTTTTCGGTTGAAGATCTGTCTGTTATCCATTAAAGAAAAAGGAATGAAAAAATGAATCAACCACCCCGGCCAGACAATATAAATTTCTGCAAGTCCGACTATTTCTGCGTCTGGCCACCCCTCCTTGAAAAAAGGAGGGGAAATGTAAACTCTTATAAACCTGTTAATTATAGTAGTTTTCGTTGTTAATATACTCCTTGACGGCTATGCGGCTCCACGGGGAGTAAATTGATCTTCTTCGCTTCTTATGTGCCCGGGATAAACCGGGAAAATGAATTCATGAATAATGCAGGCTAAATAAGGTCATTTGAGATAACTTCAAGGATGCTTTCCGAAAATTCATTTCCGGAATATAACCTTCCTTTTAATTCAGGAGCTTTGACTCCTCCCCCGAAGACGGACCTGCCACGAAAGATCCTTGCTTCATCCCAGAGACCTTCAGTAATAAAGAGGTTCAGCACCTCAGCTCCGCCCTCTATGAAAAGTGACTGTATTCCCGAATCATACAGGAAATCAAGTATCTGAATTGCTGAGGAAAGATCCCGGTCCAGAAGGATAATCCTTGCAGGATAATCCTCCAGTATCTCCTGTTCATGCGTAAATATTACCACCCCGGCACCCGGACTGAAGATCCCTGAATTTTTATCCAGACGGCCGGAACTGCTGAGAATAAGCTTTACCGGATCATTGCCGGTCCATTCCCTTACATTCAGCAGAGGATCATCAGCCCTGATGGTGCCGGCACCTGCCAGAATAGACTGTTCTGCCGCCCGCCATCTGTGTACCAGAACCCTTTCAGGTTTCCCCGTGATCCATGTTGGCCTCCTGCCGCGGAATCTGTCCCTGTCAATATCAAGATACCCGTCAGAACTCTCAGCCCATTTTAATATTATATAAGGCCTCTTCTTTTCATGATAAGTGAAGAACCTCCTGTTTACCCGGCGGCACTCATCTTCAAGTATTCCGGTAATAACTTCACAACCGGCATTCCTGAGCATTGATATACCTTTCCCGTTGACTTTCTCACTTGTGTCAATGGTTCCGGCGACAATTCTTTTTATCCCCGATCCGATTATAAGATCGGAACATGGCGGTGTTTTTCCGTAATGACTGCAAGGTTCCAGACTGACATATAAAGTTGAAAACTGCAACAGGTCCTTTCTGATGACAGAATCAATTGCCACCCTTTCTGCATGAGGCCCTCCCGCTTTAAGATGATATCCCTCACCTATTATCATACCATTATATACTATAACTGATCCAACAAGAGGATTCGGATAGGTGTTCCCTTCGGCATTAAAGGCCAGATCAAGGCATCTGCGCATGAATTTTATATCATCATCTGCCTGCATTTTCCTTGAAAAAGCTAATTTTGATTTATGGCTGTTAATATACAAACAATAAAAGATATAAAACTTTACCTCCGCAATGAACTGGAAGGAACATACTCCGTCTTTGAGATCAACGCGATGTCAGCCATCATCCTGAAGGAAGTAATAAAAACATCAGGGATCCATAATCTGGCAATGCCTGAAACAAGGCTGCATCATAAACAGGCACAGAAAATAATCTCGATCTGTAAAGAACTGAAGCTCAGAAAGCCGCTGCAATATATCCTCGGGAAAACAGAATTCTATAACTGTACCATCCTGCTGAATGAGCATACTCTTATCCCCAGGCCAGAAACAGAAGAACTGGTCGACCTGGTGATAAAGGAAAACAGGGGATATTGTAATCCGATACTGGATGTGGGCACAGGATCGGGTTGCATTGCGATTGCACTGGCTGTCAATCTTCCCGGAAGCAGGGTTACAGGATTTGATGTTTCTGAAAGTGCAATACAAAAAGCCCGGGAAAATGCTGTAATCAATAATGTACGTGTTTCATTTATGGTTGCCGATCTTTTCATGACTGATCTCCGGCAATTTCAGGGAACAGGTATCCTTGTAAGCAATCCTCCTTATGTGCGGGAATCAGAAAAACATCTCATGGATGGAAATGTACTGAATTACGAACCTCATGGAGCACTTTTTGTCCCTGACACTGATCCCCTGGTCTATTACAGGGCAATTGCAAAGCTTGCATCGGATATTCTCGTCCCGCAGGGAAAGATCTATTGTGAAATAAACGAAGCAATGGGCAGGCAGCTGACAGAACTGCTTGAATCATATGGATTTACGGGAACAGAAATTATAAAGGACATAAATGACAAAGACCGGATCATAAAAGGTGTAAGGAATGGCTGAAAACGATCTCTTCAAAACATTATTGTCAAAGTCAATGGCACTCTGCTCAAAAAGGGAGTACTGTATTGATGATATAAGAAGCAGGCTTGATTCCTTGGGTTCTTCAGTAACCGACAGGGAAAAGATAATTAAAACCCTCATAAAAGAAAACTTCATAAATGAGGAACGTTATGCGTCGGCTTTTGTGAAAGATAAATTCAGATATAACAAGTGGGGAAAGGTAAAGATAACAGCCCACCTGAAAGCAAAACATATTCCGCCGGCCATCATATCCCGGGCTCTAGGATCAATTGATAATGAGCTATATATAAAGACTCTTGGCGAGATGATCAGCTCTCACCGAAGATATGTCAAGGCTAAAAACCAGTACGACCTGAAGGGCAAACTGTTAAGATATGGTTTGTCAAAAGGATTTGAAAGCAGCCTCCTGTACGAGATCCTGAACGCAGCCGACTGATCTTACTCAATTTCTCTTCATACTCTGACCGGCACTCTGAGCTATTGTTCTCCCCGCTTCCAGCTCCTGGCTCTGCACCCTTCGCCCTGAGCTTTTCCTGGTTTAAATCACAGCCACCTGAGTATGAATTTAATAAAAGGAATAAAAGTGATCAGGAATAAAAGCAGGGAACCAAATATATCAATATATATCAATTGTTTATATGATCCGGGATTTGCTATAAAAAATCTCGTAAAGAAGATTCTCATCAATAACTGGGCGACAAAGAAAATAAAAACGCGTAAACCATAACTATTCCATTCACCGGCTTCCTGTAACCTGCCTCTCATAATAAGTGACAGGCTGTGTGAAAGACCGCAGGAGGGGCATTTTTCCCCGGTTATCTTTTCGTGAATACAGGGTACAGGATAGTTATTCTTTTCGGGTGAAAAGAGCATGAAATAAGCAAGAATCAATAAAATGATCCCTGAAAAAGCAATATTGATTATAACATAGGGATCACTCTTAACTCTTCTCTTCTGAATATCGCTTAAATTACTTTGGTACTGAGAGAGTGTCATCATCGGAGGATTTTCCCATTTCCAGTTCTTCGAGAGTTTTCTCCTTATCCTTTTTGTTAACACTAGTGCTGATTTCCACTTTCTCATCGCCATTCTGGATCCTGATATCTATATTGGCATCTTCAAGATCCTTTAACACATCTTCCTGTACCTGATTGACAATTTTCTCAATATTGCCGGGCCATTTGTCGGCCTTCCTGAAAATCTCTCCTGCAATAAATATCTGGGAGAAGGATATCAGGGTAGCAACAATACCGATAACTAATCCTGCAACAAGAACGCCGCGCGGTGAATCGTTTCTTGCTGCCTGGGAAAGCCCGACTGATGCGAGTACTATGGCAATAATACCCGGTATGATCGCCATAAGGCCCACACAGGGTATTACTGCAAGTACAAAAGTAATTATCGCTGTGATCAGCGCAGCTATTCCAAGATTCTGTCCTGATGGCCTTCTTTCTGGCTGCCCCGGCATCTGCTGGCTGTACTGATTTGGATTCTGACTCAGATCTTCCATTTTACTTCTTGTTTTTATTTTTCATTCTTTAGCCAGGATATTAACCATATCCTGTTCTAAAGACGTGAGAGGTACTTCAATGATGCGTCCGGTCTCAATTTTATTTTTAAAAAAAATGAATGTCGGTACTCTTTGTATATCAAGCTTCTCATATTCACCGACCGGTGAAAGCTTTTGGTTATCCGTACCGATGAAAGTGATTTTTTCTGCGGGGAAGTCAGTCAGATCCAGTATTTTCAAAAAGCGGGGGACTTCTCTCCTGCTGTCGGGACACCATGTTCCGAGAACAATTGTTATTGTCAGGCCGGTACTGTTGATCTTTTTTAATATTTCAACGGCAGTATTATCAGGCCGGTATTTTTCATATCCTTCTGTATACCATTCCGAGTGAGGTGGTATGGCCATCCTTTCCCGCGTAAAATAACCAAGGATCCAGGTTGTCGGTTCCACAAAATTCACAAAATATTCTGCAGAAGCAGTCCGTTCATTTACAGCAACAGCCTGTTTGGTTTTACAGCTGTCTGCAATTATTATCAACAGGATAATGGCCGGAATAAAAGCTTTTTTCATTTAACTGGGTACGTATACAAATATGAGATATTTTATTCGAATGAATGAAGTAATATCTGAAGTATTTGTTTTGCTGCCAAGGCCACTGAGGTACCCGGACCAAATATTGCAGCAACACCTTTGTCGTAGAGGAACTGGTAGTCCTGTGGAGGAATGACACCGCCTGCAATCACAAGGATATCTTCCCTTCCCAGCTTTTTCAGTTCGGAAATTACCATTGGGATCAGTGTTTTATGTCCGGCTGCAAGGCTTGAGACACCAAGTACATGGACATCGTTTTCCACGGCTTGTTTTGCTGCCTCAGCCGGTGTCTGGAACAAGGGTCCGATATCGACATCGAAACCAATATCGGCATAACCGGTGGCAACCACTTTTGCGCCACGGTCATGGCCGTCCTGACCCATTTTGGCAACCATTATACGGGGCTGACGCCCCTCTTTTTCAGCAAACCTGGCAACCAGGGCTTTTGCTTCAGTAAAATCCTGATCCGGTCTGTAACCTGATGAATAAACACCTGATATTGAACGTACCACTGCTTTATATCTTCCGGCAATTTTTTCACAAGCATACGATATTTCTCCGAGAGTTGCTCTTTTGGATGCAGCTTTTATTGCTTTTTCCAGAAGATTTCCTTCCCCGGTCCTTACACATTCCGTCAGTTCTTCAAGTGCTGACTGGCATTCATCCTCGTTCCGTGAAACCTTAAGCTCTTCCAGTCTTTTTATCTGAGCCTCTCTTACAGCAGTATTATCCACTTCGAGTATCTCGAGCGGTTCTCCCTTTCCGGAACGATACCTGTTTGTACCGACGATCACCTTTAAACCCGAATCGATTGAGGCCTGGGTTCTTGCAGCTGCTTCCTCAATCCTGGCCTTGGGGATACCCGATTCAATAGCTTTAGCCATACCTCCAAGCTTTTCAATCTCGGTAATATGCTCCCATGCTCTTTGAGCTATCCGGTCAGTAAGCGTTTCGACATAATATGATCCTGCCCATGGATCAATTGCCCTGCATATTTCAGTCTCATCCTGGATATATTTCTGTGTATCCCTTGCAATGGCGGCAGAGAAATCCGTCGGGAGTGCCAGAGCTTCGTCAAGTGCATTCGTATGCAGGCTCTGTGTATGGCCGAATGCTGCAGCCATTGCTTCAATACATGTCCTGCCGACATTATTGAACGGATCCTGTTCCGTAAGACTCCAGCCCGAAGTCTGGCAATGTGCTCTCAGCGCCATCGACTTTGGATTTGCGGGATTAAAGCTCTTAACGATCTTTGCCCATAACATTCTGGCAGCACGCATTTTGGCTATTTCCATGAAATGATCCATACCTGTTGCCCAGAAAAATGAGATCCTGGGAGCAAATGAATCTATATCAAGACCAGCATTGATCCCGGCCCTGAGATATTCCAGCCCATCCGCAAGGGTATATGCGAGTTCAATATCACATGTGGCACCGGCTTCCTGCATGTGATATCCTGAAATGCTTATTGAATTGAACTTCGGCATATTTTTGCTGGTATACCTTATTATATCAGAAATGATCCTCATAGAAAAATCCGGTGGATAGATATAAGTGTTCCTGACCATGAATTCTTTAAGTATGTCATTCTGAATGGTCCCTGAAAGCTCCTCAAGCCTGGCTCCCTGCTCAAGGGCTGTAACGATGTAAAACGCCATAACCGGAAGTACTGCTCCGTTCATTGTCATTGATACCGACATTTTATTAAGAGGTATCCGGTCAAAAAGGATCTTCATATCGAGGACTGAATCGACAGCAACACCAGCCTTGCCGACATCCCCTGCAACTCTTTCATGATCTGAATCATAGCCCCGGTGGGTAGGAAGATCGAATGCAACCGACAGGCCTGTCTGTCCTGCAGCCAGATTTCGCCGGTAAAATGCATTTGAATCTTCAGCTGTCGAAAAACCTGCATACTGCCTTATCGTCCATGGCTGCAGAACATACATCGTTGAGTAAGGCCCCCTCAGAAAAGGAGGAATACCCGCAGCATAATCCAGATGTTCCATGCCACGGAGATCATCTGCAGTATAATAGCTTTTCACAGTTATTCCCTCCGGAGTGACCCGGCTGTCGGCTGGCATTTCATTGTGTGTCTCTGATCTGCCGTTCTCCGGTGAAAAATTCACAGGATCGTCACTTAAAAATAACGGACGACTGAAACTGACGGTTGTACCTGATGATGCCTGCTGAAAATCGTCAGGTTTTATTTCAGGTATTATTATAAGCATGTCGTTGCTCCTTATCCTGCAGTTCAGTACTGATGATTCAAGCTTTTTCCGGATAATCCCTTTTTTCAGGGCTTCAACAAAGCCTCCCTCCTTTTCTGTATCAAGGAACTGTTTCCATGCATTCTCTGCAATAAGTGATGTAAGCTTTTCAATATAATAAGATCCTCCTGCAGGATCTGCCACTTTCCCGAACCAGGCTTCTTCTTTTAATATCAGCTGCTGATTGCGTGCAATCCTTTCGGAGAACTCATCGGGTTCCCTGAATATTATGTCGTATGGTTCAACGGTTACTGAATCCGCACCTCCGATTATCGCCGACATTGCTTCAGTCTGGGTCCTTAACATATTAATATAAGGATCTTTCACAGTCTTGTTGACCCTGAGTGTAGTACAATGTATCTCCATTGCAGAAGAACAGGATGCGGTTATACCGTATTTATTCAGAATCACTGACCATAATAAGCGTGCAGCCCTGATCTTTGCAATCTCCGGAAGATATTCTGAACCTGTGCCGAATGAAAACCTGATCTTTTCTGCTGTTACCCGCGGATCAATACCTCTTTCGGCAAGTCTGTTTATGTATTCAACTCCCGCTGATAGTGCAAATGCCAGTTCCGTAACAATATCTGCACCCGCATTCCGGAAATTTGATGCCTTCAGATGTATGGCACGGAACAACGGAAGTGAAGTTACCATACCTGCAACTTCCGCGAGGTAATCAAAACCTTTATCAACAGGAATACATAGTGTTCCGTTAAGCATCAGCCTGCCCAGAGGGTCTGTTTCAACCGCACCGCATATATTTTCAGGCGAATGATCCTTTACCGCTTCTCGGAATGCTGTAACCAGCTCTTTAGCCCTGCCATCGGTGAGAAAATTCAATTCAACCGAAGCGGGATCGATATTTCGAAGAAGTAATTTAAGATTATCACTGTTAACTGTTAAGGGATCAGCGATATAAAAACCGAGTGAATCAACTCCTCCTTCAATAAGCTTTAATGCTTTTTTATTGGCCTCTGCATAACCGGTTACCGTTATATTCTGACGTATCTTCCAGCTATTATCCTGGAACTTTTTACCCCGTATGAAAGGTGGCTCGCCTGGTCTGCCATCAATATATCTTAATTTTTCAGTATCTTCCTTTCTGTAAAAGGGCATTATATCAAAGCCCATAGAGGTCTTCCACACCAGTCTGCTGTTAAAATCAGATCCCCTGATATCGGATCTTATCCTGTTCATCCATTCGTCGGTGCTCACAGGAGGGAATTGTTCGAAGAGCTTTTCTCTTTCGGGCATTATATATATAAATGTATAGTTACTTTAAAGGGTTTCAGGGTTTCAGGGTTTCAGGGTTTCAGGGTTTCAGGGTTTCAGAGTTTCAGGGTTTCAGGGTTTCAGAGTTTCAGAGTTTCAGGACCTGTGTTTAATTGGGAATTAT
>CAYQZL010000054.1:16550-26076 GCA_964421975.1 uncultured Rikenellaceae bacterium | reverse complement strand
TCAGGATAATAATCATCCGGACCAAGGTGCCATTTCCCGGCATGACAGGTGAAATAGCCATTTGTTTTAAGCAATTCGGCTATTGTCACCTCTTCAAGTTCCATCCAATACGGATTTGAAGGAGTTCTCAGTTTTCTGTCTCCGTTTTCCTCATAAGGAGGAGGTGTTTCGATCTTCCCATCCTGAACCTGGAACCTGGCACGTATCCAGTCTGTTATTCCAATTCTTGCAGGGTAACGGCCGGTCTGAAGTGATGCACGGGTGGGAGAGGAGACGGCACATGCTGCATAAGCCTGACTGAATATCATGCTTTGTGCCGCAAGTCTGTCGATATTCGGTGTTTCATAAAACCGGCTTCCGTTGAATCCTACATCCCTCCAGCCAAGATCATCAACAAGAAGCATAATAATGTTGGGTTTATTTTCCCTTGCGTTTTCAGCTTTTCCGATACCGGTAGCAAGCAGCGCCAGACCAGCTGTTCCCAGCATGCTTTTATTGACCAGGCTTCTTCTATTTATCATTTTCAGGATTAAAATATTTTATCACAGTGCATTTTGTAAAGCAAGAAATCCCACCCGGTAATTTTTCATCATGCGGACAGGTTCACAGCTTTCATCTGATAATTCTATATCCAGATAACCTTTATAACCCGATTTGCTGAGCAGACTGAATAATTTCCGCCATGGATAATCTGTAAATAGTTCCCGGAGGTGAACATTACCAATCCTTCCCTTTACCAGATTGAACTGATCTTCCAGACTCATTCCCTCATATCCTTTCGGAAGGTCTTTCCCGGTATAATCACTGTCGGAGTTATTCCAGATAATCCAGACATGTGGATTATCGGCATAGTCAAGGATCTTCCTTATAACAGGTATATTAGCTGTTCCCTGGCCGTGTTCTTCGAGCCTTACCTGGACACCGAGATTATATCCTGTCGATGCACATTCTGAGACTGATTTCCCTATCTGCTCCAGGATCTTTTCCCTGGAAGGATCGCCCTCGGCCGGTACTGCATTGGGGAATACCCGGATACCCAAAGCTCCAACATCAGCAGCCAGCTGCAGGTATTGCTTTGTACCTTCTATATTCCTCCTTAGTTCAGACGGATCGGATGAGTGATACTGAAAAGCACTTGCGAGACTGATGGCCAGTCCGGCTTCAGCGAATCGCTTTTTAACCTCTGCACGCTGTGATGATGTCAATGTTACCTCTACTCCGTGGGCATGTGTGGTTCGTAATTGTACATGCTCAAATTGTGCTTCTTTACAGTTTTTTATTATTGTTTCAATATCCCATTTACTTCCGACCAGATAGGTCATCAGTCCGAGCTTCAGGGGATTCTTGTTTAAAATGAAAGTGTCATTTTTCTTCTCAACGTCAGGAGACGCTGTAAAACGCGGGAGGGTAATCGCAGCAGCTGATGCGGCTGCTGAGGTTATAAAACCTCTTCTTGAAAAATTTGTGCTCATAATTGAAATATCCGGTTAATTTATCCTTTAAGATAATGATGTTTTACAAGTTGTTTGTATAGTTTTAAAGAATCGGGATGCCCTGCAATAACATTTGTTCCGGGCTTATTAATCAGACCGGGATACTGATAAATTAATATTTTCTCTACAAACGGTGTGACTGCTTCAAGCTGTCTGATCACCCTCTCGGGAGGTGCAGGTAACAATGCACTCTGATAGACCTTTCCTTCAAAACGGAATACTTCAACATCGGCCCATAATTCCGATCTGGCGGCTTTTTTATGGACCCTGTAAAGGTTCTCATAGAAAGCAGCACTCTCTTCAACCTTTGTTTTTTCAACACCGATCTCATCCTGGTATGCAACAAAGTCAACATTCAGTTTTTCAAGCTGACTGACATATTTATCATCTGCTTTCACATTCCGGGTTCCATAGGGAGCTATCAGGGTTTTTTTGCCGGGTGTCAGTTTCTCAGCCTCTGCAGACGAGTCATTAACGTATTTCATGAAAAAATCTTCAAAATGACCCTGGATTCCTGTTTCATTCGGGTAATACCATCCGTAAAAGCTTTTGTGATGGGCATATCTGGAAGCTAATTCGTACATAGCTTTTAATCTCAGGATATTTATTTCCGGATCCTTCATCAGGGTAACAGGATCGGTCCAGTCACCGAAAAAACCATTACTAACGAAGAAATTGATTTCATACTTATCAGCTGCCGTAAGTACTGCTTCCAGGGGATCTTCGCAGGCAAGTGTATGCATTGGAAGGAGTTTTGTCGGGTAAAAACTTTTACCATAAATAGCCACATCCAACAAAACAAGGTATTTCATTCCTGTTCCTGCAATTTCTTTCACTTTTTCGTCCCATTGCTGAGCAGTAAATTTCTCGAGTGTATGGTTCCAGTATTTACCTTCTGCCGCACTGTGATGCTGAAATTCGAACCATGATCCTTCAATTGCCTTGACTTTTTTCTTGTTTATATTTTTATCCTTGTCTTTTATTGCTTCTGAAGCCATTAACTCATCAGAAAGACAAATTCCAAGTGTTCCGGCTCCAAGTGTTTGTATAAAATTTCTTCGTTTCATTTTCAATATAAATATCTTTATTAATTAATAACCAGTCTATTGAAGTCTGAGAAGTTAATTTCAAGACGGTAGAAAAAACTGTCTCATATGACCATGTGCTAAAATAATTTAAATTCTTGTCAATGCTTAGTTTTGTAAGCGATTTCCTATTTATTAACTTTATCCACATGAATTTAGTTTTAATGAAAATAAGAGCCAGTGAACGCAGGTTTTACCAGAAAATAACGGATATCTATGCTGAATGCAGTATGGATTATGATCCGGAATCGGAAATAACAAGGACATTCGTTTATGAGTTTAAATAACAGTATGAGCAGAAAAAGAGAAAGAGTGCATTTTCATCTGGATTCCGGAGAGATTACTTATTTGACAAACGATGAAATTAAAGCTATTCTCCGCGCAGCAGATGGACTTATTTCCACAGGTGGAAGGAGTATGTTATCAAAGGTCCTAAAGGGTTCAAAAGATAAAAAAGTTCTGGAACATGGACTGGATCAAAATCCAGGTTACGGATTCTATTCCCATTTAACCATTCCGGAAATTATTCAACGGATTGATTGGGTTATTATAAATGGTTATCTCAGAATTGATTACAATGGCAGGCTCCCAGTCGTTGTATTCTCAGAAATGGGATGGGAAGTTGAAAGAGAGACTTATACAGAGGAATTGCTTCAAAAACTAACTAAGCTGCTTGATGGTCACGACTATAGTTTTGTCGGGGAATTAAAGGACAGAAACAGAGGAATGATCCTTTTGCTGATTGATAAAATAAGGAAAACAAACAATCCTGATTTTATCACAATGCTAAAAGCATGGCAGGAGATTGATTACAAAAAGGTTCAGGCAGCTCTGCAGGGAGCCATTGGTTATTTAACAGGTCAATTGGCTACTTGATTTCTTTGGTAGAAGTGGCACAGGTCTCCCGCTTTCGATACGACCTTCGCCAAGGCTTTGGTCGCCGAAGAAAGCCTCGGTGGGCAAAGCAGGGCTCAGAGAAATAACTCGTAACTCAATATATTTCAACTTTAAAGTTATAATAAAATAGGAAAATGTGAATTTTATGACTTTATAGTTGGAAAATATTAAATTAATTGTTATCTTTGATTTGATGAACTTATGGTAACAAAAAGAGAGGTTGAAAACTTCTTAAATGAGTTTAAAGAAAAAATGAAAATTTGGGACGTTCTGTTCCGGGTTGACAGGGATTGTAATATCCAGGCACTGGCGGACCTTGATATCAGACCAATAGATAGAAAGAAAATACTCGAAAATATTAAATTGTCAGATTATTCGTAAGGACCATTAACAGATTCATTACACGGTGGCAGCGATATGTGGGTTTTTGGTAAAGAGATAAATGAACAGGAAGTCTATATTAAAATATCTATTGGTAAAATCAATCAACAGGTTATTTGTATTTCTTTTCATTTAGCAAAACATAAAATGAGCTATCCATTTAAAAAATAACAGAATGAAAAGTCCATATACAGGGAAAGAAATGAATTTGTTCAAGGAAGAGAAGGCTTTTTCCTTCCGTAAAGAAGAATTTATAATTGTTTATCATTTTTACAAATGTGCCGATACAAATGAGTCTTTTACAACCACTGAACTGGATAATTTGAATATTAATCAATTATATAATCAGTACAGGTCAAAGCATAAACTGCCATTTCCTGATCAGATAATCAGGTTAAGAAAGAGGTACGGATTATCTGCCGCCAAAATGTCGGAGGTTCTCGGATTTGGCCCCAACAGTTACAGGAATTACGAGGGAGGAGAAGTCCCGAATATGTCCAATTCCCGGCTTATCCAGCTGGTTGAAGATGCCAGGGAATTTAAAAAACTTCTTATCTTAAGTAGGGCTTTTGAAGGTAAAATTCTTGAAAAAAAGTTGGTTAAACTGGACCTTATTATAAAGGAACAGAAAGAACAACGATTTAAAAATCAGTTAGAACAATATTTAATTGGGGATCCTGTTCCAAATGCATTTACAGGTTTCAGGTCACCAGACTTTAAGAAATTTACAGGTATGGTTTTATTTTTCATTAAAGAGCTGAATCCCTGGAAAACCAAATTAAACAAGCTTTTGTTCTATGCTGACTTTATTATGTACAGCAAATCAGGATTTTCCATTAGCGGAACCCGGTACAGAGCAATTCCAATGGGACCCGTTCCTGAGAATTTTAATAGCTTCTTTGATTACCTTGCCAGGGAAAATAAATTTGAAGTTCATACTACTACATTTCCAAATGGCGGCATAGGAGAACAATTCAAACTAAATCACATACAGGAAATTAACCTGGATATTTTTTCTGAACCTGAATTGAATGTACTTGAATTTATTGCCAGGAAATTCAGAAAAACTTCAACTGATAGAATGATCGAAAAAAGCCATAACGAAAAAGGCTGGATCGATAATAGCCAGGAACGAAAAATTATCGATTATAAATACAGTTTCAATATAAATTTGTAAATAAACAGGTTATGAGCTCTTTTGTTAATCCACCCATCCTTAATAGAGCTGATATAATCCTGAACAACACTCATGAGGGTAAACTAAACTGTATATGGAGGTCTCATGTCCCTGACATATAATTTGTTGCCCTCAGGATCGCCGACCACCTCACCTTTTGCAGGATCCCATGTTATTTTTCTTCCCGTACGGATTGCAATATCGCCCATGTGACTGATGGTATCGGATATTATTGCATCATCAAGCGGACATAATTCTTTCTCTTCACCACGTATTACTGAAATAAATCTTTTACCCATCATGTTATTCTCACTTTTGATCCATCCGTCTTCATTCTTCGGGAAGTTATTCAGCCTGGTGTCAATCTCAGGAATATTTGACTGAACGGATGATCTGCTGAGCGAAAGCCATCCTTTGGTACCATAGAATGTTGTGCCATTGGTCTCTTTCATTTTCAGGTGATCAAGCATTCCCTGCAACGCAATATCATCGCTTACAAAATGAAGCTCAGGACCATTCTGATACTTACACTTTACATCCCACGAATAAATGTTATTATAAAGTCCTCCCGGCTCCCAGAATTGACCAGTTCCTTCTGTTGTATAAACTCCGGAGACCTGATCTTTCAATATCCAGACAAGTATATCGAGCGGGTGGGCGCCCCATCCTCCAAGAAATCCTATGCTATAGTCATAATTGAACCATGAGCTGTTATTCGTTACTCTGTCCGGACAATAAGGTCTTAACGGTGCGGGACCAGTCCACCTGTCAAAATCGAAATCCGGCGGCACCGGCACTTCATTGCAGACGGGAGAGGAGACAGGATTTTTTCCCGGGCACCAGACATCCACTTTTTCAATATCACCTATCAGACCATCACGGATCAGATCATAGCCCAGCTGCATATGTTCAAAAGAGCGTTGTTGTGTGCCGTAATGGAATCTCACATCATTTTTTTTCAGCTCCCGGGCAAGGACCATGTATTCAGGATAACTAAGTCCAAGCGGTTTGGCGAGCATAATATGTTTTCCTGTCCTGGCAGCCTTAATGGCAGCCAGAACATGCCAGTGATCAGGTGTTGTAATATGAACTGCATCGATGTCTTTTCTCTCAAGCAGTTCATCCATATCGAGATACGATTTACATACCTCACCCACGGTGTCATTTTCCCTGTAGAAGCTGTTTATCTGCCCGGTTGCCTTTTCGCGGCGATCTCTGAAAGTATCACAGACGGCAATATTAACGGCTTCCTTCAGAGGCAATAGATAATACATCAGCTCCTGAGTTCCCCTGTCGCCGACTCCGATATGACCGATGGTAATTCTCTCGTTGGCGCCTTTCCCGCCGGAACAGGCCGGCAGGATTATCGGTAACATTGCAGCACCAATGGCGCCTTTGGCAGTATTCTGAACGAAAGATCTGCGCGAGATCTGCTTCGAATATCTATATGTCTTTTTCATTTGATTAGATTATGAAATTTATTCAAGATTCAAAATTCAGGATTCAAAATTCAAGATTCAAAATTCAATATTGTGATATTCTTAGTTATTCGCAATTTTCAGGTATTCCTCATATAATGATTGTAAATTATCTTTTTCAGGCTCGCCCGGCAATATAATAACACGGTTTTTCAAATGAAGTGGTTCACCTTTATTTAGAATAATTTTGCCATCATATAATACTGCGGGACTGTAATAATAAAATGGTATTACAGGATCATTGATTACATACCAGCTTGTTGTTTGTGTTTTGAAATCCGGATGTTGCATTATACATACACCTGCCTTCTGTCCCGTCAGGGTATTAAATACCATATAGAGCCATGGTTCTTTCCGATATATTTCATTTTCCGACGGAAACAGTAAAAGAGGGGATGTATAATCCTGGTTGAATCTTATTGATAAACCTGCATATCCTCCCCAGGAAACACCATCAGGTTCACCTTCAACCGGAGTACGATCCAGTACCACTTCATCAACAAGCGATTCAAACGTGCAATCATAATCAATAAAATAACTATTGTCCAATGATGGTGGAGAAATGTGAATTCTGCATCGTTCTGAAAGTACAGGTGATCCGTCTGCCGGGCGGTACAGTATATCCATATTGATTCCGGTTGAGAAATCATTATTTCTGGCTATTTCAATCTTTTTGATTTCTGTTATCCCTGCTGATTTATATCCTGTTTCTTCTGATTTAAATTCATCAAGGTACTCCCAGTAATTTATTCCGTTAATGTATTTCCATGAAAACCACAATCCGAGGTGCCAGGGATGGTCAGCAGGGGAGATGCATGTCAGTGAAGAATTATTTATACACAAAGGGTGGAAATATGGTTTTCCGAAGCGATTATTGTAATTGAATTTCCAGATTATGTCCTCATGATTTTTTAAAGCAATTAAAGTGTCTGTTTCATCCCACGTCAGGATATTACCTGTCTGCTTATCGCTCCGCGAAAATTCTGCGGGGACAGGAATTGTTACAGTTTTTCCGGCGCACCATTGTGCAGCCCGCAGAAGCAGTGACTGCAGACCTGAATTAATTAATGCCCGTTCATCATGTCCGAAGATGGTATAGAAGGTCCTTCCTTTTCCGGTCTGGGTTACAAATACGGCAGGTTCATTTATCTGATGCCCGTCTTTTTCATCAGTTGCAGTTACAGATGCAAGGGCTGAAATTCCCGGATAGATATCAGTTTTTTCCCATATTTCATCCATAATGAAGAAATCCTTAAAACCTTTGGTTATGGGGTGAGACAGATCAAATCCCAATACCTTACCTTTGGAAGGTATTCCATGATTTGTTTCTTTTCCCCATCTGCCGATACCCATCTGGTGGTATTCCATCCAGCCGTAAAATGATGAAGCTCCTGCATGAAAGAATACTATTCCGCCTCCGTTTCTGATATATTCCAGAAAATCTTTTTCCCATTCCGAAGACATCCTATAACTTGTATCAGGCCAGAGATTCCAGTTGCTGACAAGAACATCATATTTATTTAAAGAATTGTAATTCAGGGTATCCGGTTTATCCGATACACTTACATTAAAGAGTCTGGTATCTTTATATATTTTTTCAAGAAGAGGAGTTGTTTTTTGCCATTCATGGTTGTTTCTGCCGCTGAGGATAAGAATTTTAATCTTTTCTCCATTATTACTCCTCCGGCAACTGTATAATGCAGGCAGAGTAAATAAAAAAAGCAGAATTACTATATGGATCTTTTGTCTGTGCATTGTGTAACCAATACTATTGTTTCTTTTTCACATTGATCATCTTATACTTCAGGAAATATTCAATAAACAGGTAAGCTTTTTCATTTGACTGGCAAACATAGCCCATTTGCCTCCATAGGAATGACCCATGATCCCGATACGATCCCGGTCAACTTCAGGTCTCTTCGAGAGTGCATACCATGTGTTTGCAGCAGCATAGGCCAGAACTGACAGCGGCTGAATTGTTGAATTCTGTATATCAGGATAATAGAGTGAATAAGTTTTTGAATTTGTGGTCTCGGTTGTCCCGATGGAAAGTGTTACAAAGCCTCTTTTCGTAAGCTGATATGCAAAATCACGATCAGCCTTACCTTCACTGATTGCTGTTTCAGGTTCATAAAATACAACAACCACCGCCGGTTTTTTACCTTTACCTTCAGGGACCAGTAGATAACCTTTTGTCGGTTCTCCCGGCAGCCAGTTGAATCTTACCCTGTGTTTAATAAATCCATCTTCCTGGGTTGTTTCAATGATCTCCATCTTCTGATTCTTTAAGAACGGAGGCCATTTCCCCATCATTTCATTCCACCGGGTAAGTATTTCCTTTCTTCTTCTATTCCAGTCTGCTGCTGTTTTAACCGGATCACCGTTGTAAAATTTCAGAGGCGATCTGTAATTGCCATAATTTTCCTTGTATTCCTGAGCCGGAGTAAAACATGGAGATATCTTCTCCCATATTTTTTCGATATCTGTATCACTCTTCCGTCCGTTCTGAGCCTTTCCAGTAAATGCATGAATGCAAATAGCAAGGATTACAAAAAGACTACTGATTAAGATAGGTTCAGTTTTATTTCTCATCCGGCTTTAAAATGGAAATTTAAATATAACTTGTTTTATTCTAAAATCCGACTGTTAGGCAGAGTTTTGTACTGCATTACCTAGACAGGAGACTTTTGATTCCGAACCAACCATTGATTAACATTTCTTTATGTTTTTATAAAAAGGGAGAATATTCAGATTAACGATTTAGAGAAGTTGTTGTTTTTTAATTGGCTCTGTATTTGTAAATCAGATGATCTTATTAGTTAATGCCCTACGGGCAAAAGGGATGGATTGTTTGATCCTTGGTTCTATTTTTATTAATGCCCTACGGGCAAAAAGAATGATATTAGGACAATAGGAGGATAAGCTAATACCCCATGTCCCTTGCCCGTAGGGCATTAATAACAATAGGAGGATAAGCTAATACCCCATGTCCCTTGCCCGTAGGGCATTAATAAC
>CAYQZL010000054.1:0-16450 GCA_964421975.1 uncultured Rikenellaceae bacterium | reverse complement strand
AGGAGGATAAGCTAATACCCCATGTCCCTTGCCCGTAGGGCATTAATAACAATAGCAGGATAAGCTATTATACCATATCTTTTGCCCATTGGGCATTAATAACTGAAGATCAACAAAATATATTTCTTTTACAATTCTAATTTCTTCAGGGCAGGATACAGTTTTTTATATGACTCAAATTTCTTGTTGTAATGATCGGAATTCTTTGGTTCTATACGGGCAACAGGTCTTATCCAGTCTTCAGCAATTTTCCGCGGATCAATGCCTGAATATGCTACCTTCGCCAGAATTACGGCACCCATACAGCCGGCTTCCCTTATATCCAGTATCGTTATTGGTGTGCCGATGACATCTGTTTTAATCCTGACCAGCTTCTCAGATTTTGTTCCCCCTCCGATAAGCCTTAATTCTTTTATTTCATACCCTGAGCGTTTCAGAATATCGAGGTTAAGCTTTATTTCAAAAGCTACACCCTCGAGCAATGCTTTCAGTATCTCACCGCGCTTAACTGACAGGTCCATTCCCATTATTGCACCCCTGACCGATACATCGAAATATGGTGTCCCCGATGGTGTGAAATAGGGCAAAACAAGAAGTCGTGAGGGTTCATCAGGCATCTGATTCATTAACAGATCATATGGATCCCGGTTGATCTTTGAAGCCAGTTCTGCTTCTGCCGCTCCAAACTGATCCATATACCATTTAAGCAGATTTCCCCCGGTCAGACTGAAAGCTACAGTTGAATACATCCCGGGTAAGGTGAAATCATATGTACAGAGATTATTCTTACGCAGTTCATCTGAAAATACGGGGTTGTTGAAAGCTGAAGTGATACATTCAACTGTCCCTGATGAATATGCAGCTGTTCCGGTACTGGTAACTCCGGCTCCAAGTGCAGAACAGGCCTGATCGTGACCTCCCGTTACAATCATTGTTTTGTCTCCCAGATTCAGCTGCTTCGCAATATCTTCCCTGACAAAACCTGCAGACTTCCCTGACTGTAAAGGTTCAGACAGCTTCTTTTTATCCAATCCCAGATTATCAAGGATTTCATCATTCCATGAATGTTTTATCACATCAAAGAGCATCGTCCTTCCTGCAAGAGGCCATCCCATGGATGGATTCTTAATCCCCAGCCGGTATTGAAGAAGGTCTTCAAAGCACAATATCCTGTGAGTCTTATTCCATATCTCCGGCATATAAGCGTTCACCCACAGTAATTTAAACAAGGAGAACATGGGGTGGGGGGTATGGCCTGTGATCCTGTAAAGCTTTTCTTCTCCGAATTTTCCGGTCCAGGATTTTATCAGTTCGTTAGATCTCGTATCGGAAGATACAAAAGCATTACACAGGGGATTGCCAGTCTCATCGATCATTGTGAATGCTTCTCCCTGGCTTGAGATTCCCAGTGCTGCAATTATTCCGTCTTCTGTATTTGAAGCAGATTCACTTATTACCTCAAAACATTTTGAAATTACTTCCGAAGTATCGAGTTCTGCCCAGCCACTTCTTTTTGAAATTATTTCATATGAGCGGGAGGATTCTGAAAGCTGACGGCCGCTTTCGTCAAAGACCAGGGCTTTACATCCGCTTGTACCGATATCGATACCCATAAAACAGTTCATAATAGCGGGAATTAAGTATACCAGAGAGTCAGATATTTTAAAACGATCTTTTTCATTTCATTAAAAATAATATCCTGCCGGTAGAGTGTTGTATAATGAGACAGGGAAGCTTCACTATCTCTGTCTGCTCCGGCGCCGAGAATTCCTGCAGCTATAAGTTCTCCGGTCTTTTTCTTTCCGGTGATTTTTGAAGAGTTCCTTAACATTTCTTCAAAGAGTACAGGCGTTGTATCCCTTTCCAGGGTCGTCCAGATATTTACCTTTGCAATTCCGTCGGAATAAAGATTACCTATCTGGTCTTCGCCGACGGATGAAGTACCATGTAATACCAGCCTGGGACCTGTCAGTCTGCTTATCTGCTGTGCAAGATCATTATGGTATTTGAGATTCTTACTGGTTGCACGGTGTTCGGTACCCAGATTTACGACAAGGTAATCAACATTGGTTCTTGTCAGAAAATCAACAGCCTGCTCCGGGGTTGTAAGATCATTTCTTATATCACCTGTTGCATCAACTATTTCATCGCAGGCACCCTCGATAACTATATTTGACCGGTTTTCCGCGACAAACCGGGATGTCATTTTAATATTTTCTTCAAACGGCAGCGTTGAGGCATCAAACATGATCACAGAAAATTTCCCCATATCCCATTCCAACAGATCTTTATCGCTGTCCCACTGTATATGGTCCAGAAGTATCATAACATTCAGATCTTCATAAGGAGAGCCTCTGCCTGTCAGCACTTCGATATCGGACAGAAAAAGCTTCAGCCCGATGTCCCATTTCCTTGTATGTGTATAATTAACCGACTGGCTCCTGTGGCTGTAATTATTAGTAATTCCTATTGTTATGGGTATGTCGGATTTATTTACCCTTCGGCTGTATTCAAGGGCTGCCTGCAGAATTGCCTCGGTAGTGGTAAGATTCTCGGAATTAAAGGCGGGAATTACCCATCCACGCCGGCCGGCATCATCATAAATTCCCAGTACCGCCTCTCTGTTCAGTATTAATGGCATGATTTCTTAATTATTGTTTTAACCGCTAATTAAGGCAGAACAGCTTTTATGCCGGTTAATTCGCAGAACGCTTTGAGATCCTCATAAAGGTGTTCTCCGTAACCCAGGCAGGCATATTCGTTATTCCAGGCCTGAAGGAGAGCATCGATATCACATTCCGCTTTTACAAATCCGTGAGGCCAGAAAGGAATTCCGCATTCATTCTTACGTTTTTCGATCTGATCTGCCGGTGGTTCAAATATTGAACAAGGGGTTATGATCATTTCGAACTGTCCGTTGTTCCTGCCCAGCCGGGCCAGGACACCCTTTCCCGCTTTGCAGACAAGCTTGACTGAAAGGCCGCCTGCCTCTCCCTCGGTCGGTATACCATGTTCGGCAAATCCTGCAGGACCAAGTTTGCCGGCAAGTGATGGTGGACAGGCACCATCACCAATGATCTTAATTTCGTTATTCTTTTTGTCGATATGCTGAAGGTCTCCGTAATATACAGGTTCTGTGGATAATGATGTAAGGCATTTTACAGTGAGGGCCGTGTTGAAATCACCGAGAGTAGAAGTTCCGAAGCCATCCTCGAGCATCATGCTCTGGGCAAAACATGTTGCAACATATTCATCAGCAATACCCGGAAATGATTGTATCGTATAGAAATCCCATTCATTTTCTTTCACAATCTTTTTTATGGCAATATAAAGTCGTATTGACCTGTCAGCCTGATCATTTTCAGGTATTTTTTCTGAAAAGAATTTCTGTATCTCATTCCTGGTAAGCCTGACCTCTTCCTCCGGGATCTGTTTTGCTGTCTTCAGAAGTTCGGTTGTATCTCTGGAATCTATATCTATACCAAACATCCTCATCCATTGGGAAGGATCAGCGGCGCCGCAGGTCTGGCCCATCCCTCTTCCTCCGAAAGTGCCTATTGTACTCATATTGAGCGATCTTTTCAGGGCGCCTGCCCTGCAGTATGATGTGATCTTTTCGATACAGGAAAGATCGTCATAGCTTCCGTAAACGTATCTGTGCTTTATTCCGATCTCCTTCAGAGCACCCTGAAGTACAAATCCTCCAACCGGTCTCCATCCCTGACTTCCCGGAACAGTCCACAGCACTATGCCCTTCCCTGCAGATGCAAAATCCCGTATTGCTGCAGTCAGATGTGATGCCCAGACCCAGGTCCCCGAAAACAGTACAACAGCATCTATTTCATCATTTTTTTTAAACTTTTCAAAGCACAACCTTGCTTCTTTTTTTGTGGCCAGTATCACATCATGCTCAATGAGTTCCAGTCCACTTTTTATCAGGGCATTTTTCGAGTTTTCAACAATACTCTCATCGATGAAAGGTGTGCCCATCGGATCCTTCAAGCCATCCTTATGTACTCCGAAAACAATAAATCCGATTTTAGGTTTGATCATTTTCATTTCTTATAATTCTTTGATGTTTAGTTCATTTTTAAGTGAGGGTATGATCCTCAGAATGTTTTCATGGTATATTTTCTTTAAAACTTCTGCGGGCAGACCGATCCCGCATATTGGCCATCGTGCCCGGTCAAAGGTACCATCATAGTCGGGTGCATAGAAAGATTCGTCGAAAGTCTCCAGGAACCTGAAATAGGTCCTGTACATTTCAACGGATTCCGGGATATTTGCCGGCATATCGGTACCGAATATTATCCTGTCCTGGTATTTTATAAAGAATTCCCTGGTGGTATACGGCTGTCTTCCGAGCTCATCCAGCCTTGCCGAGAAATCAATATATACATTTGGATTTGCATCCAGAAGTTCAGATATATGCTGAATATTTTCGGCATAATTGGCAAAATGAGGGAGAATAAAAATTGTACCGGGATGGCTTTTTACAAGATCATCACGTCTTCTTATGAGGTCATGTTTTCTCGGATACTTTTGATCGGCAAAGCTCCATGAAGGATATTTGACCAGTGAGTCGAAGTGTTCATTTTCAGGTATAACAGGTTCGAAGAATCCTGAAGGATCAGCCTGATGGATCAGAACAGGTATCTTAAGTCTGCCTGCCTCTTCCCATACCGGAGATAATCTTTCATCATTACAATTTATGAGATCACCATTCTTATCGCGGTAATGCAGTCCCAGTTCTTTCAGTATCTTTAATCCCCTTGCTCCCTGTTGTACATGATTGTTCAATATCCCTATGAATTCGTCAACAAACCGCTTTTCATCAACGAAGAGAGGTTTATTTGCAGGACTGGCAAAATTTGCCATTGTAAAGCAATAAAACCTTCCCGGGAATCTGGCCCTGCAATTGGTGAAGAAATCATTGATATCCCCCGGATATATCATGTATCCTCCCTCGGCAAATTCGATATGTACATTGCCGGTAACGTCACAATAGGCTGAGACACCGACTTCATCTAAAGTTTTAACAAGGTCCTCAACAGCCCAGTTTCCCCAGAGGTGGTTATGAGCATCGATAACCGGGAAAGCTGCCCTTGTGATGGGTGTCAGATTGCGGTTCAGGTATGTTTTCCGGGCCAAGGCTTGTAGGGATTATTGGAAGGACAAGGTAGGAATTATTTGGGTTATATGGTAGCGAAAAGGGGTAAAGGCTCAGGGGCTAAAAGGCAGAGAGGCGCAACGGCGCAGAGGCACAAAGACACACGGGCGCACGGGCGCAAAGGCAGAGAGGTGCAACGGAGTAACGGCGCAGAGGCACAAAGGCACAGGGGCGCAGGGGCGCAGGGGCGCAGAGCATAGCCGTCAAAATGGCTTTTATTTTTGTGGTTGTTCAGTTAGAGAAATAATATCACAAGTTTGCTTATTGTGGGATTAGTGATAAAATTACTAACAAATTAAACGTAAAAATATTAGAAATTCCTGTCAACAGAAACAATGTGAACGGTGAATCAGTACAGGTTTTATGGTACTATTGCCTTATGATCTGACAGAAGTGATTTGATAGTATCTATTGGTATATCCAAAGGAGTTTTATTCAGCTTATTTGCCAGGGCAGCAGTTGCACCTGCAACCTGACCCATTGCCATGCATGAAGCCTGAACCCTCAATGCTGAATTAGCCATCCTGTCGCTGCTTACACAACGTCCGGCCACAATAAAATTCCGGCTGTTTTTTGGGATCAATGCTCTTAAAGGTATAGCAGGTACGATCCCGTCTTTCAGATGATCAGGTACCACTCCGTTTTTATCGTGCAGATCTATCGGATAGAAGGAGTAACAAACAGAATCATCAAAGATTCTTCCGGATATATAATCTTCCCTGGTGATTTTATAAATTCCGTCAATACGATAAGTTTCGCGAACGCCTGTTTCGGGCTGCATGGAAAGAAGTTTCGTCTTTTCGCAACCGGGAAGCTCTCTTAAAAACCTTAGTGTCTTTAAGAGCGAAGAACGTCCTTTTATATTTGTGATTGTATTCGATTCTGATGTGGTGGAATCTGCATCGATCACATGCTGAATATTGTCTCCTGCACTTGTGAGTAACCCTTCAATATTGTTGCGGAAATCTTCTCTCACAAGTGTTCCCTTTTTGACTTCTTCATCGTATCTCTTCCGGATCATTTCCATATCAAGAGATTTGAGATCATATCCGCCTATCCGGAACATCAGGGAGCCGGGCTGACTTTCCTTTTCTCTTAAAACATTAAATCCGGCAAGTGACGTCAGAGAAGCATTTCCGGTGCAGTCGACCAGTTGATCAGAGATTATTCTGGTTTGGGTGCCTTTCCCGATTGTTCGAACTATCCATTTGTTATCTTTAAAATGAACATCTGCAGGTGTTTCGTAATAACGCAGCTGAACTCCGGACTCCAGACACTTTTCTTCAGCAAGAAGTGCATACAGATTTCCGTTTATCCGGACCTGATGTTTCGGGTGATCTTTTCCAAATGGTATTGAGAAATCGGGGAGTATGTCATCATTCAGGCTGACGGTTTCTGTAATTAATTCCCAGCCAATACCTGCTATGATCTGTTTCCCCCAGGCATGAAACAGACCGGGAAAGCCAACACCTCCGGTAGTGATGGTTCCTCCCAGCTGGCTTCCGTTTTCGACCATAGTGGTTGAGCATCCGGCACGGGCAGCCTGTATTGCTGCTATTACACCCGCGGTACCACCACCGACAACCAGAACATCGGTATTTACTGTTTTAATCCCATTTCCGGACATTTTTTTTAATCCGGTTGAATGTCCTGAGACAGGGAAAAAACTTCCCAATGAAATGCCACCTATTATCTTAAGTATTTTTCTTCTCGCAATCCTTGTCATACATTTTGTATTTAATAAAAATCCCCTCCCTTCTGTTAAAAAGACTGGTATAAAAATAGCTAAAAACCAGGTCCGGACTCCTGATTGGATAGTCCCTGATGGAATTATAACAGTTTTTGTGTTAGTAGTATGTTTAGCCTGGACCTCAAAAACCGGAATTAGAATGCGCTGAAGATCATTCCTGTAAGATTCCAATATTAATTAAAAAACTGAGGTTGTTCAAATCATTAAGAACAACCTCAGTCAACTTAGTCAAATATTCTATTTACAAATCAGAATCCGGGATTCTGTGGCATCGGACTTGTCAGATTTGCATCAATAACTGTCTGTGGTATCGGGAAAAGAGTGTCTCTTTGAGTTATTTTCTCTCCGCCGAAGAAATTATGAGCCTTAGTTCTTTCAAACCATTTTTTAGTTCTTAGTAAAGTATATCTGCGATATTCTTCATTAAATAATTCGCGGGATCTTTCATCAAGAATAAAATCTATCGTAACATCTCCAGCATCAATTTCACTTGCATTTGATCTTCTCCTGATGATGTTGATTGTTTCTGCTGCTCCGTCAGGATCATTTAATTTGAATTGAGCTTCTGCTTTCAACAGATATGTATCTGCCAGGCGCATTGCTATATAGTCATCATAGTTAAAATCAGAAGCAACATCATCCGGGATACTTCCTTCATGTTTTCTTGAAAATGGCCAGTCATTCCTTTCCCATGTTGCTGGATCCAGCGGAACTGTCCAGTTTAGTTTAATTGTGTCTCCATAAGACATTCCTGAAGGTAGTTTATCTGCCTTTGCAGGAGTGTTCTGATCAGCGGTTTTAAGTATAAACCATTGTCTTACGGCATGATTACTGAATCTGTCATCCTTTTTCTCATAAATTTCCATAAACCATTTGGTTGGGGCTGTATATGCCTTTCCTCTTCCACCCCTCTCGAAGGTTATCTGCAAAGGTTGAACGCCACCAATTTTAATATCCATATATCTTTGAAGATGAAGTGCTCTTGCTCTGGGATTTGTGCCTCCTCCGATCAATTGAAAACCAAATTGCCATACCCACAGAGCCTCAGTATTTCCTTCCTCCCTGTTTTTATTACCCTGGTAAAACATATCCATAAAAGGAACTCCGGGCTGATCGGCTTTTATACCATATCGTTCTGTTACTAATTTATAAGCAGGAGTGTTTATTACTTTATCAGCCCATTGCAGAGCTTTTCCGGGATCATTAAGGACAAGGTACATCTCAGCAAGAAGATTCTGAACTGCACCTTTACTCATTCTCCCCGGAATAGGTTCTACAGGAATATACTGTTCTGCAAACAGGAGATCCTCTATGATTTGTTGCCTTACCTGCCTGACCGGAGTTCTTTCCCAGTCAGTCTTGATAGAATTACCGGAAGATTCAACCAGTGATAAAGGAACATCTCCCCAGAGGTAAGTCAGGTGCCGGTATGCCCAGGCCCTTATTGCTCTGGCCTCAGCCATTATATAGTTCTTGTTTTCTGTTTCGGTACCTTGGCCTCCGCTCCAGTCAATATCCTCACCTTCAGCACGGCCGATAATAGTATTGGTGGCATTTATAATTCCGTAAAGCCAGTTAAATGCATTTCTGAGGTAGGAATTGGAAGAATTATTAACTGCACCCCATTTAGATGCAAGAGTACCAAAACCGGATATGTAATTCGGAGACATATTATCAGTTGCAGTTACAAATATCTGAAAAGGCTGACTGGCATCCCGTATTTCATACCTGATTTCTGAATAAGCGCCATTAATGCCGGTTTCGAAACCTGAATAATTTGTATAGAGCTTATCCGAAGTTATTATATGCGGAGGATCTTCATCAAGTGAATTGGTCAAATCACACCCTGTAAGCAGGAGTATTGTTATGAAGATTGCTGATGTTATTTTTAATTTCATTGCTTTATATTTTTGGTGTAAATCACTTAATAATGTTAAAGGCCGATCTGTAATCCAAAAACAAATTCGCGCTGTAAAGGAATAGATCTTTGGTCATTTAATTCCGGATCCAGTCCTCTCCATTCTGTAAAGGTTAATAAATTACGACCCGTCAAATAAGCTGTAAGTCTTTTTCCTCCGATTTTTCTTACTAATGTATGTGGGAAATCATAAGACAGGGTAATGTCCTTAAGACGTACAAAACTGGCATTTTCATAAATGTTTGTGCTTACACCTCCCATCCGGTTTGCATCCACATCGTTCATATACCATTCATTACTGAAATTTTCAGGTGTCCACCATTTCTTAACTATTGTATTACGCCTGACCCCTGAAGTCACTATCTCATCATCCATCAGAACATTTTGTTTTGTAACTCCATGGACTCCATGAAAAAAGACAGATAAATTAAAGTTCTTTACAGAGAAGGTATTGGTCAGACCCCAAAGGAATTTTGGATCCTGCTGCCCTATTATTTGTCTGTCAGCTGGAGTAATCTTACTGTCATTATCAATATCCTTGATTTTCAAATAACCCGGTTGAGAGCCCCATGCTGCAGCTTCTTCTGCCTCATCAAGCTGCCAGACACCATCAAAGACATAATTGAAGTTTACCCTGATCGGTTGTCCGATGAACCAGCTGTTGCCAACATCATCAAGTTCATCTCCGTAAAGATCCAGAATTTTATTTTTCATATATGATAAATTGGCAACTGTATTCCAGGTAAAATTCTGACTGACAACATTTCTGGAATTAACTGAAAATTCAATACCCTGGTTCTGGGTCTCCCCAATATTTTGAAGGATAGAGGTGATCCCATGAATGGAGGAGATTGTCCTGTTCAGAAGCAGGTCGTAAGTATTGGTATGGTAAATATTCAGATCACCAGTAATCCTTTGATTTAGGATACCGAAGTCCAATCCTAAATTAAACGAACGGGAACTTTCCCATCCAAGAGTCTGTTGCCCTAATGTTCCCGGGAAATAGCCCGGCATAGTTGTAGAACCCGACAGGTAATTTTCTTCTTCCATTCGTCCCATTGATCTGTACGATCCTACAGCCTGATTTCCATTCAGACCATATGATGCTCTCAGTTTCAATTGACTGAACAGATCTTTAAACGGAAAGAAACTTTCATCACCCAGATTCCAGCCCAGGGCTACAGAAGGAAATACCCCCCATTTGGAATCTGCTCCAAAACCGGAATAACCGTCTCTTCTTACGGTTAATGTGAGCAGATAACGACTTAGATAAGTATAGTTCAGGCGGAACATTTGTGATATCAGCTGTGATTTTATATAATCAAATGAAGGTTTGATCAGTCCTGCCTGTCCTCCGGCATACCATGTCAAAAGATCGTTCGGAAACTTTTCCATATCAGTTTCTTCTGATTGCCATTCATCACTTTGAATGCTGTAAACTGCTGTGGCAAACAGGGAATGAGCTCCAAAGTCAGTTTTATATGTCAGGATATTTTCCAATACAGTATTGAAATCAATGTTTTTATCAATGCTTGCGCTCCCCTGGGCGTTTTTCCCGTCATATGTATCTCTGCCCCTGTAAGTATTATTCCTGGTAATTCCATCGGTAACTCCATAATTCAGCCTGAAGTTTAATCCGCGTAAAAGCTTGCTGAAGTCAACTATTGCATAATTATTTGTCACTATCCGGCGTGATTTATCACTATTTGCAAATTGAATTTCCTGTAAAGGATTTTCCCTTGCCGGATCATCGGCAACCGGTTGGATGGTTAATGTTCCGTCTTCATTATAAGGAACCGCAAGCGGATTCATAATATATACATCATACATACTCGGAGCCACGCCGCTTTTATCAGAAAATGTCAGCTGAGTCCGTGTTCCTATGGTGAGCCAGTCGGTGATTTTTGTGTCAAGGTTAAATCTTCCTGTACTGCGTAAGTAATCATCATTAATTACAATGCCCTTCACATTCATAACTCCACCTGAAACAAAATAGGATGTATTGCCAAAACCTCCGGCTATGGACAAATTATGTTGTTGACCTAAACCTTTTCTTGTTGCCAGGTCTGCCCAGTCTACCCATGCACCTGCATCGTATATAGCTTGTTCAGATGTTGTTACTCCGGCAGCCAGTCGTTCATTTTTGAAATCATAAAACTGAGGACCATCCATATAGACTGGCACATTCGTAAATTGCTGGGTGGAAATATATCCATCATATGTTATTGTCGGTGCACCCTCCATTCCCTGTTTTGTTGTAATAAGGATGACGCCGTTTGATCCTCTTGAACCATAAATTGCTGCGGCAGAAGCATCTTTCAGTATCTCGATTGATTCAATATCGCTTGGGTTTATATCAGACAATCTCCCTCCATAAGGTATTCCGTCAACAACGATCAGGGGTGAATTATTGGCTGCGATTGAGTTTCTGCCCCTTACCATAATGTCAAGACTGGGTTCTGCACCGGCAGAAGTATTCTGGACCATTATACCTGGAATTGCACCTTGTATTCCCTGAGCTACAGAAATATTTGGTGCTTTTTCAAGACGTTCCTTTCCTATTGAAGCGACTGTTCCAGTAATATCACTTTTCTTCTGTGTTCCATACCCGACGACAATAACCTCATCAAGGCCGGTAACTTCACTGATCAGATCAACGTCAACCGTCGATCTTCCGTTTATAGCAACTTCCTGAGATACATATCCGATAAAGGAGAACCTTAGTGTTGCATTTCTGTCTGTTACTGTGACAGAATAACTTCCTGACACATCGGTTATTGCCCCTAAAGATGTTCCGACAACCAGGATATTCACACCTGGCATTGCCTCACCTGTCTGACTATCGGTGACTTTACCCGATACTGTCATTTGTTGTACATCATCCGGAGGATTTTCGCCAGACGCATTAGCTTGCATGATCCCCGGTATCATTATCAAAGCACTTAGCACCAGGATCAGAAAGGGTTTCTTTAAATAATAAAGAATCATACCTTCATGTTCTGTCTTTTTCATATGGTATAAATTATTAAGGTTAGAAACTGAAAAAGTAATAGAATCTTAGTTAGAAAATGCCGGTACGGATGTCTATTTAATTTTTTTTATGATTATTTAACAGTCCGGAAATTCAGAATAACAGGAAAGATAGCTTTCCATTGAGTTGCAATACTTAGTCGGCTTAATTTCACACCTTTATTTTTGAGATACTCCGGTGCGAAAAGAAAATAAATATAGCCTGTCAGGCCTGGCCGGATTGACTTTTCATAAAACCATTATAGTTATTTAAGACCTGTTGATTTGTCTTCAATCAGGTCAGAGAATTTTTCTGAACCAGGGCAGCCTGGAAAGGGGAACTTCAATAGTTTGTTTTGCAGGTCCGCTTACTATTTCCCCGTCATCACCCAGCCATTTACCTTCTGGAAATTCTACCTCCCTGGACCTTACTCCTTTTTGAACAACTGGTGCAATCATTATGTTTTTGCCAAGCATAAACTGATCCTTGATAAATGCATAACCGTTATGTGGAAATTCGTACTCCAGGTTTCTGACCATTGGTTCTCCGGACAAGGCACACTCTTCTGCCAGTTTGTAAATCTCATTTCCCATAGACTTATGGAGCAGAGCCATATTCCTGCAAATTTCAAGGTTGTCAGAGCTTAGTACACGCCATGGTGCAACTGAAAATTGCATCATTGGCATCAGTGCATGGATCTGTGATGATCTGACTATCAATTCTTCATCAAGTACAGATGAATCCAGGAAAGAGGTCCATTCACCGCCTCCAATAAGGTCAGGGCAACCAAACTGATAACCAATTATCCCAAGTCCGGCCATATCCGGGATAAGTACCTGAAGGTCGCTCCATGTGTGACTTTTATCGCGGAGCCTTTGCGCGAGGGGTTGTCCGGCCATCTTCCAGCAGGCCCGGTATTCATTCAGGGGGTAATCAAGTCCGATACGGGCAAATGATTCACAGTGATCATTTGGTCCATAATCCCCGTATGAAAATGTTCCTTTATAATATTCAGGGTCTCCTGCATCAAGCTTAAAGCCGTCAACTCCATATTCTTCTGCAAGGTTATTCAGCTGTGTTTTAAACCATTTTATTCCTTCAGGATTAGAAAGATCAATTATTGCACTTGATCCGTTCCACCAGTCAACAATTGCAGGCCTGGATTTCTTTTCATCCCTGAAGATAAGAAGTTTCTTATCAGCCAGATCCCTGAAAACGGGTGAATCTGAGCTGATGAAGGGGCACACCCAGAGCATAATTTTAAAGCCCATATCATGGAGTTTTTCTGTCATTCCCCCTGGATCGGAGAATTTTTCACAATCAAATTTCCATGTACCATAGCGGTCCTGCCAGTTATCATCAATCATAAGTACACCTGCAGGGAAACCGTTTTTAAGGATATCCTGTCCATATTTGAGGATGTCCTTTTCATTCTGATCATATTGAAGCTCTATCCAGGTATTATACTGTGGATTTTTGAACAGCAGAGGATCGGGAGTCTTTCCGGAAGGAGGGAAGAACGTTTTGCTGCAATACAGGAATGCATCCTTGAGAGTTTCGCCGGATTTTCCTGAGATTATATCAGCTCCAAAGGACTGAATGCTTATTCTATCCGCAGAGAATGATATTTTCAGAGGTTTTTCGCTCCAGATGTATCGGCCTTTGCTTGAAAGGAAAAACGGCTGAGCCTGGTTACCTTTGCAATCGCCATTCTGATCGTATGTAAAATTAATGTCTGAATATGGTGAGTTATGTCCATCAACCACTGCACCTCCCCACCATTTCTCATCCTGAAGCAATCTTATTTCAGTGACTTTCACCTGATTTGTGTTTTGCATGCAGGAAGCAAACAACAGTGTGATAAAAAATACTGGCGAAATAAATGTTATTAGTTTTCTATACATAAGAGGAAAGCTTAATTTTTCACAGGTAACTTACATAATGTTATCATATTATTGGTCAGGAATTTTTTTAATCCGCTTTATCCTTCTCATAAGATCCTGATCCGTTCCGGTTTCCCATCATATATGACTGAGCCGTTCCTGATGACCTTCATTTTTGCCTCAGACAATTCAACATCGAATATATTATTTCTGAACCCGAACCCCTTTACAGATAAATTAACATTATCAATCAGTTGAGGATTGATGTATAGCCTGCCATCATATTCAGGTTGAAACCCTGCAAGTCCGAAAAGGATTGCTTCTGCTCCCCCCAGGCCCGAAACCTCACTGGCTCTTTTATGTTCCGGACTCATGGGTTTGTCATTGAAATGTTCCTGTGGGTAATAAATAAAATACTTTCCCATCCAGAAATGCCTTTTTAAGATGTCCCATGCCAGATCCGGTTTGTTTCTTTCATACATTATCATAGCCAGTTGAGGTCCGTCGCCTGTATATGCACCTCCTCCCGACCAGTCAGTATCCAGTACTTCATAATGGATACTGTCTTCTTTTGAAATGCTTGTAATTCCTAATTCCCCAAGAAAGGCTCCATCCCTGAGATGGGAAATCAGAGCTTCTTCCATTTCCGGTGTACAGACGCCTGCCCTAAGCGCATCATATACCTGGATGGAATAAACATAATCTTTAAATCCATCGGGGTAGATTGAAGCAAACCATTTGACTTTATCGTCCCAGAGCTCTTTCTGAACAGCTTTTGTAATTACCTGTGCTTGTTTATTATAGTTATTTAATTCTGCCGGATCATAATTTATTACCTTTCCCATTTCAGCTAACTGATTCAGACACCAGCTCCTTTCGGCGTTGGGACTCGCTACGAAATGTTCCCATCCGGTGCCACGCATCTCGAGAAGATTATTCTGAACTCCGTAGTCTATAAGATGATTTTCCGATTGTTGTTTTTCATTGTTCAATATTAATTCGCGTGATGAGTCAAATAGTCCGGCCTGGGGCCCGATTATCTTTGGTTTACAATATGATACATGCCTCAGCAAATCAAGGCACATAGGATTTTATGTATGATTAGTAGTGTTATTCCTTTCAGATGATTACCTGCCGGTTTTGGAACCCTGTCGAAGTTACATATACACCATCGATAATCATGGGAATATGAATAAGAAGCTTAGAATTTCAATCAGTTTGAATGAATTCTACATTTAGCGCTTCCGATTGTATGGCCCGGATCATATTTTTCCCATTTGCTTTAACCCTTCCGGAAACAAGTTCGGGTACGTTAAATGATCTGAGATTGAAATCATAATGATCCGGATTCTTCTGGGGCAGAAGAAACGGTTTCGATGCTTCGCCGTTATCGTCAATCAACGCAATATATGGCCGTGTATATAATCCGTCTGTTCTTCTGCTGCTGAAGATGAACCAGTTTGAATTCGAAGACCATGAATGGTAACTTTCAGTTTCATCGCTATTCGCTTTATAAACGGGTTTGACAGTCCTGTCCTCCATGTTCATGAGATAAAGATCAGCTTCCCTGTGCCAGATTGAGAAATTTCCATAATCAGAAAGTGTGAACATCAGCCATTTTCCATCGCGTGAAACTCTGGGAAAAGAAACACTTTTTCCGGTACTGAAAGAGCTGATCAGAGTATCAACCCGCGAGCCGGGGCTCCCAGTTTCTTCATCAAAAGCTATGGTGCAAAGACTATATCTGATTTTATCATAATCTGCAGGAATAGAAGTTTTCTTGGCACTACAGAAAATAAGAAACTTACCATCGTTACTGAATGTCGGAAAAGTCTCAAAACTGGTTTTGGATGCAATTACCGGATTTGAGATAAGTTTATTGGATTTTATATCGTAGATCACCAGATCCGATTCAGTATCACTTACTTCAATCCTTTTTGCCGGATCAGTATGAAAATATTGGTATATTATATTTGTTGAAAATGAAATATAATTCCCTGAAGGATGCCAGTAAGGATAAACACAATTTGAAATTGTATTATCAGTTTTGGTATTCAATTTTATAATTTCAGTTTCATTATTCAGAATAGTGGCTCCGATTTTACCCCGGAGATGAAATACAAATTTCCCGGGATCATTTTTATTGAATGAATGGCAATTCATGCAATTTCCTGTCAGCATGCGGTTGTCTATAATGGGATCTTCATCAAAGTTCGTGAGATTTCTCTGATAGATCCCCATTGAACTCCATGATTCATAACCTGGTGCAATCAACCGGTATACTATATAAGGATCTATGGATATATTGCTGATCTCAATTCCAAAAGGTGAATATTTAATCCACTTTCCACTTTGATTCTCATAAACTGTAACAATAAGTTTCCCGCCTGAACTGGTTTGTATTAATCTGCGCCACTTTCGTATGGGAATCTGTATCCTGGTTTTTCCACTTACAGTAACACTTCCATTTTCCCCTTCAAACACCGCAATTATCATATCTGATGATGTGCTGTTAAGCCTGAAGTTCAGAGGTGCAATATTATCTGGTATCTTAATATCCCTTATATCGGGGAAGACATCCGGCTGATCCCCGCTAACCTGATAGTCACCCGGAATATGAGTACAGGAGAACAATCCGGTTAATACAATTGTCAATAGTATTAATTCAGTTTTTCCCATTAGTCAGATCTTTAAATTAATTACTGATTTTAATATCCTT
>CAYQZL010000053.1:4915-26333 GCA_964421975.1 uncultured Rikenellaceae bacterium | reverse complement strand
TCTGAAAGATCCGTTTCTTTAATCTGTCCGGCAAGTTCTTCAGTAAATCCCAGATTTTGAAGATCTTTATTCATTTTTTTTATCTCTGCTTTCCAGGGTACCTCCAATTCCGGCACCAAGTGCAATTCCGCAGCCGATACCTATAGCCAGCCATAATGCAAGTTCATCAGTTGCAGCGCCAATGATCACTCCAATGGCTGCACCGATCACCAGACCTATTGATACACCCAGAGCAAGTTTATTTGTTTTTAAATTACCGAAATTTGTTGCCATAGCCCTATAATATTTAATTAATTTGAAATTCCATTGGTTCTAAACCTTCAAATTTAACAAAAGTTGACTTTTTAATATATGGCAACTCAGATATTTTCTTATATTAGAGATTGGATTATTACGGTTTACGGCATGGCGCTTCCGGCGTGCGGTTTCCGGCGTGCGGCATGCGGCTTCAGGCTTCCGGTTTCGGGTTATCTGTTATCGACCGGCGACGGATTTCCGGCTGGCAGTGTTAGGTTTACGGCAGATGGTAATGATTGTGAACAATATAGACTGAAGTAACAGGTGTTGAAATCAATACTGATTATTTTTATAAGACCTTCAAAATGAATAACTCAATTTTTAAACTTATTGTCACTCCCCTGGTGCTGACATCAGTTCTTCCTCCGTCCTTCTCTCAGGAACGGAAAAAGAATATACTGTTCATTTCTGTTGATGATATGAACAATGATCTTGGGTGTTACGGGCATCCGCTGGTAAAATCGCCAAATATAGACAGACTTGCGTCACAGGGGATAGCTTTTGCAAATGCATATTGCCAGTTTCCTCTCAGCAGTCCGAGCCGCAGTTCAATCCTGACCGGTTACAGGCCCGATAAGACAAGGGTTTTTGATCTGACATATCATTTCCGCCAGGATCTTCCTGATATTACTACCCTTCCGCAATTGTTTAAGAACAACGGTTATTTTGTGGCACGTGTCGGGAAAATGTACCATTACGGAAATCCCGGCGATATCGGAACCAATGGTCTGGATGACCGTATATCCTGGACAGAGCGTATAAATCCGGCCGGCCGGGATAAAACTGCTCTGGAAATAGATGTCATCAATTATACTCCCAAAAGGGGATTGGGATCTGCAATGGCTTACCTTTCCGATAAAGACGGAAAGGATTTCGAGCATACTGACGGAAAAGTAGCCACAGAGGCAATAGCTTTGATGGAGAGATATAAGGATGAGACTTTTTTTATTGCTGCAGGCTTTTATAAACCTCATTGTCCATGGATAACACCATCAGAGTATTTTGATCTTTACAAACCGGAACAGATGACACTTCCTGAAATCTCATCTGAAACGCCGAAATCTTATCCTGAACTCGCTCTTGCTTCTACAAATCCATGGCCGTACTTTGGAATTTCTTCTGATCAGGCTCTTGAATGTGTTCTTGCATATTATGCGGCAATATCATTTGTCGATGCCCAGATTGGAAAGTTACTGGATGCGGTTAAATCACTGGGACTGGAAGGCAATACCATCATTGTATTCTGGAGCGATCATGGCTATCATCTTGGTTGACGGCTATGCCCCCTGCCCCCAGGGGGGTAAGGGGTGGCAAAAAGGGCAGGAGTTAATAAAGTTGATGTTCCTGAGTTCTCTAAGGCGTACACTTTGTGGTTAAGTAAAATATATCAGGAAGTTTCAATCAGGTTTATCATTTCCTTGTAATGATAAACATTAAAACCGTGTGCAGCTCTCTTTGAAGCAGCTATCATTGCCCTTGCTACATTTTCTGCCTTTACAGGTCTGTATTTTGAAGGAAAAAGAAATGAGACCGGAGCTGAAATTGCTTTTGTAACTTCTTCTGCAAAGCGGAATTCTTTCCTTTTGCCCAACAGCATCGAAGGACGGAAGACGGAAACTGATTCAATGTTCATTTCCCGGATCTTATCTTCCACTTCACCTTTTAGTTTTAAATAAAAATTTTTGCTTTTGCTGTCAGCTCCCACTGATGAGACAAGCGAAAAAACTGGACATCCCGTTTCTTCACAAAACCGTGCGGTATTAACCGGGATATCATAATCAACTTTATAATAAGCCGTGCGATCACCCTTAACTTTTTTCTGAGTTGTTCCAACGGCACAAAAGATTGCATCACTTCCGGCTATGGCTTTTTTAAATGATTCTGTATCGGAAAAATCAATTACTTCAGTCTGCACTGAAGGATTATTGAACTTAACAGGCCGTCGTACGATAACGCGGATAACTTTGTAATTCTTATCATCAAGGAGCAATTCCAGCAGTTTGCTCCCTATTAGTCCGGTTGATCCTAAAATTGTTGCGGTTTTTTCTTTCATAAATATGAGATTTACAGGACTGTCAGGTTCCTGAAGTGAAGGTTTAATAATTCTGAGAGAAATAAAAAATAGCTGTGCCCGGTCAGGTCAGGCTTTAAATATCAATTAAATAAGCAATATCAGTGATAGATATATTCCGTATCTCCGTTTACTCTTACAGGATATCCCCGTCTGTTATAACTGTATGAAGTTTCCGTGACCTGTACTTTTTCAATAAAGGCATCGACCTCAAAATGAATAGTATATGTTTCCTTTGTAATATTGTTCGTATTTGAATTAACTCCCGGGGTATGAAGATCTTTGAATGGCCTGAACGGGTTCTTCATGTTGTCAAATTCATATTCAGATGTTGTCTTAAATTCTCCTGTCCAGTTTTTTCGCAGTCCACATATTCTGAATTATTTCAATCAATTCTGATGGCAATTCGTTTAACTTTTGAATCTGCCATTCTCTTTCTTTCCCGATATCCTTACCTGCAAGCTTCACTGCCTTAAGTGCATAAAATGCTCCGCCGGCAGAATGATCTGCCATATGAGCAGTAGCAACAGTCTGTCCGACGGAACGGGCAACAGCTTTATATACAGGATCCTCAACCTCTCTTGCAACTGCATGTGAACCCAGTGAAGCCTTCATTGCAGTACCAGTCGGGACCTCATCATTCTCCCATTGTCTGGCAATATCCAAAGCATATAATAATCTTTTGTCAATATCATCCCTGATAAGATACAGAACATTCTCAGAGCATTCCCTTGCCCATCTGATTAACTTACGATGATTTTCCTTTTTAAGCGGTCCCCCACGGTGTTCAGCAATAAATTGGTATCGTTTTGAGTGTTTTGCTGACTTTATCAGATTTCTGTCTGACATGGATCATTCATTTTTGATTTTTTTATTCTTTGTCTCGTACCTGTTTGATAAGATCATTGAAACTATATTAAAAACCATCGCCATTATACCCAGGAATGATCCCAGGTTGGATCTTGAAATGAAATTCTGAAAATCTATAAAAAATAAAATCACTACAATCAGGGCTATTGAAAAGAAAATGACTATGAGTCTGAATTTTTTCATAATGGTAAATTATTCGATCATGATTTTAAATGTAATGTGTTCTTTATTTTAAGTATGTTGGCCTCTCGCGCAAAGGAATAAGTCCTGCTCTTTAAATTGCATAGCTCATAAAGTTGGAGAGCTTTTTGAAGATTCTCTTTTGAACCAGCGGATCCATCACTAAAACCTGCCTGAGCAATACAATCATCTAAAAGCTCTATATTTTCAATACTGAATTCTTTAAAGCTTATTAAATACTCATTTGAATCTTCAGGGTTCAGGGACAAGAACTTATCCAGATCAAAATTTGTAGCCTCAGACAACATTCCCTTCAGGTCTTCAATTTGTTTTTCAGGAGATATGGCGAAATTCTCTTTACCTCCAAATAGTTTTTGCCGGAAAGAACTTATAATAATTCCGATCTTTTCTATCTCCCTGAGTAAATAGTCCTTCTGCTCCATTACATTTCTTCTTTTAACTTCATAATCAATAGTGCATTGAGAGCAAAGTAAGCATCTGTGGTCAAACAAGGTATCGACGGGTAAGAAGTCAAAGGGCTTCTCAAAGTAAAGTAATCAGATGTCTTTGGATCTCAGTGTAAGTTTTTTAATCAGTCATTAAACGTGTATTTCATTGGTCGCTTAATACTTTTCAGACAGAAAGGATTAATTTACCATATTTTCGGGATAAGGCGCCATTTCGTCATTTTCATATATTCAGCATATCCGGGAAGTTCCTTTTTCAAAGTTTTATCTTCAAACCAGGTTCTTATGATTAAAAGAATAATTCCAGCTGCTGCCGGAATTATACTCCAGACTGAACCGGTCAGTAATGGAAGTGCAGTCATTGATATGAGCATTCCCGCATATCCCGGATGTCTTACAATTTTATATACACCTGTATTACAGACCGTATGCTCCCGTTCCTTTTGAATCCGCACTGAGGTGGAAAAGAATTTATTCTCTTTTTTAGCTGTGAGAAAGATTACCTGACCAGCTATTGTCAGGATTATTCCTGAAACGTATAAGCTCCAGTGGAAATCCGGTGACCATTGATAACGCCCGGAGTCCAGCCCGGAAATTACAAGATATATCAGATAGGAAAAAGCGGATAAACCCAAAATCAATTTATCCCATGATTTTGTTCCTTCCCCGATCCCGGATCGTTCTTTAATAAGTTCCGGGTTGTTTCTGACCGACCAGAAAGTCATCATGGTTGTAATAATATTCGTCCCGGCAAATATCCAGCCCTGGTAGTAACCAATTCTTCCTGCAACAATAAATAGTACTGCAGAAAAGAAAATTGATGTCATCAAGGCTCGTATAAGAAATTTTAATTTCATACTGTGGCTATTTTTCAATTTCTATGTCATATTTGTCAAGTAAACCAGAGACAGCATGCAGTGAGAATTTTGCTTTCCTGATTCGATTCAATTCGGGATCAATTGAATAATTAAACGATGTTCTGAAATCGGCATTTTCAAGATTTGTGTTAATGAAAGTCGTTCTTTGCAGATCGCAATTATCGAAGAGGGAATTGCTAAGATCAGCATCTGAAAAATCGACTTCCGCTATTTTTGAATTTTTAAATTTTGTGTCTTTGAGCTTTAGTTTACAGAACGATGAAAGGTCAAGAGAGCAACCATCAAATTCGAAAGAGATAATCAGATTATCACAATCTTCAAAATGTAATCCCAGTAACTTGCAGTTTATAAATCTGACATCCCGGAAGGATGTCTTATGCAGTCTGGCAAGACCAAAATTGCATGATTTAAATTCACATTCGAGAAACTTTATATCTGACAGATCTGCACCGGAAAAGTCACAATCTGTAAACCTGCAGTTATCATATGCACCTGGTTCAGGCTTCTTCAGATGACTGAAAATCTGTCCATCGAAAAAACTATCATTCATTGAGCATTCGGCTTTATTATTTTTTAAATATCCTGAGCTACTCCGGTTCAACGGTTAAATCTGATTTACCGGGTAGGAATTTATAAATCATTCAAGATTGAGTTCTCCTGTTAAAAATAAGCAGGCTTTACCCCCGATTCTGCATCTGTCGTCCCTGAATTCACATACTAATTGCCCTCCCCTCTCCGACAGCTGATTTGCTATCATCCTGTCCTTAAATAACTTCTTCGACCAAAAAGGAATTAAAGTCGTATGAGCAGAACCTGTGACGGGGTCTTCATTTACTCCCAGCTGTGGAGCAAAGAACCGGGAAACAAAATCCACACTATCTCCTTTTGATGTAACAATCAATCCTCTTGAATCTAATTCAGATATTCTTTTCAGATCGGGGACAAGAGCTTTCAATGATCTTTCACTATCAATTACAGCCAGGTAGTCTGACTTCCCCTTAAATAACTCAAGAGGTCTGATCCCGATACATTTTTCTATCACATTTATCTTTTCGCCAGATGACATTTCAAGCTTATCGGTCGGAAAATCCAGAAAAAGCATATCACTTTCCCTTTCAACGGATAATAATCCGCTGACGCGCGAATGAAATCTGATCACAGCACCAGGATAACCGAGTAAATTGAATATTACAAATGCCGATGCTAATGTTGCATGTCCGCATAAATCGACTTCTGCTTTTGGAGTGAACCATCTTATTTCAAAATCCTTGCCTGCCGGCACTAAAAATGAAGTTTCTGCCAGGTTATTTTCAAATGCAATTGATTGCATCACGTCTACACTTAAGCGGTTATCTGTTATACAGACTGCCGCAGGATTCCCGGAAAATAGCCTGTCGGTAAATGCATCAACCTGGTATATATTAATTTTCATTATCACAAATTGGTTTTGGTTATTAAAATTAAAAGGAAATTATCAGTTGTACAGGCTTCTGTTCATGTCAACTATCCATTGAATTTAAAACATCCTTTTTTGATCTGAACTTGCAGAGATTATTTTGTTTAATCGTGCAAGCTGAGTTTTATCCTGTCTGGCACTCATTATCCAGTTGATTAAAGTTCTTCTGTATGATGGTGATTGTCTTTCAAAAAACTCCCATGCACTTAAATTTTCTTTAAATAAATTCTCAAGAGTGTCATTCAGTTTTGGCAGATTATTCTCAAAACTATAAATTCCTGATTTCAGGTCTTTCCTGTTTTTATAGGCTTCAAGTCCTGATTTAGTCATAAGCCCTTCCCTTTTGAGCTCCTCCACCTTTTTAATATTGACATTACTCCAGTTGCTTGTTGGTTTACGTGGAGTGAAACGTATACAATAACTCTCTTTATCAATTGATTTACGGATTCCATCTATCCATCCGAAGCAAAGAGCTTCGTCCACTGATTGTGACCAGGTCATATTTGGTTTCCCGCTGTTAACTTTATAAAAACCAACTAATAATTCAGAACTGGTTTTATGGTTTTTCTCCAGCCATTTTCTGAATTCTTTCTGATCCCTGAAGAATACTGGTTTCAGAGTGGTCATATCATGAAACAGTAAAATTAAAATCTGACTTCGCCAAGCGGGATGATTTTCATCAGGCAGATATCATCTCCTGCTTTTACACTTTTAAGCAATTCTACATCAACATTGCATCCAAATGCTTTTTCGAAAAGGCCTTTGCTGTAACCGGTGGTACACTGGCACCAGGTTCTGGTCTCTAAACGTTCTACTTCAGCAAGCATGGGACAAGGACAAAATGGGAACATCAGAAATAATTCGCCATTGCTGAATGAAAGTCCTGCAGCTTTAGCCTTTTCGTTATTACCAAATTCCTCTAAACTGGAAGACACAGACATCAGCTTTTTAACCAAAGCTAATTTCTCATCCATTCCATAACCACACTGGCAGTTCATCCTGATCTTTTTAACGGTTACAGCATCGAACTTGTCATCAAGCCGTTTCATTGTATTCTTTACCCAGGACGGATTGTCCTCATGGGGATAGTCAACGATTTGACGGGCTATATCTTCACTGCTTTCATTTCTTACAGTGGTATATAATACTTGTTCCTGGATTTTTCTGATGTTGAACATATTCTTATGATTTATTAATTACAAAAAAGTTTATATTTCCTGAATATCAAATATAAGGAAATCTATATGTGAAGCCAACGAGTAAAATCATCCATTAATGATAATCTACAGAGATCTGATAAGGGTATTTAATGCCATAGATATTTCAACAATTTTGTTACAATCGACTATTCCTGGGTTGTCTTTTTCAGTATGAGTTATATCCTGATCACAGATATTATCAATGAACCATTTTGAAGAAACTGGTCTAAGATGTTCCGGGAAAAGCAGAATTGCATGCGAAATTTTGCCCGTGGACAAGCGAGTTAACAGGTGCATATATTCCTGATGATTTGATCAGAAATCATATTATGTATTACAATATACATATCGTATATCTGCTCTACAGTACTTTTCTTTTACTTAAATCTTCCTCCACAAGATATCTGTTATTTGAAGATCCATGTGAAGGAATAAAAACCTTGCATTTTGTTCTGAGTAGTTTCTCCCAGCTATCAAGCAACTGACTCTGATCAGATGCAAAAGGAGGAAATACGGTCCACCAGAATACTCCGAACATGGTATCTCCCACCAGGGCCACTTCGTCATCAACTATCAGGCTTATTGATCCCTGGGTATGTCCTGGCGTATGTATCAGATAAGCATTGAATCCAAAAACTGAGAGATCGTAAGTGTCGTCAAATGTATAGTCGGACTTGCAGGGTTGATATCTGGCAAATGATCTGAATTGTTTTGCCAGGGCTTTGACAATAAATCTTGCAAAAGCATTTGTCCCTGTTGGAAGGACATTGTCTCCGGCAGCCAGATACCTGTCTTCAGAAGAGTGAATAATTACCTGTGCCCTGTATTTTTCTTTGATCCCGGATGCATTGGCTGCATGGTCGAAATGAGAATGAGTAAGAATCAGAAGATCGATCTTATCAATACCGAGTTTTTCCAATCTCTTCTGCAGAGTGTACCACATAAATCCCGGACCGGTATCTATCAGAATATTAGTAATTTCATTGGTCAGCAGGAAAACATTACTGCGACCCGATAGCACCTGGATTATTTTATACCCGCCAACTGTCGACCAGTGTTTCATTTTTTTTACTTTACCGTTTTAATCAGCCATGAGGTCATGGCATCAATATATCTATCTCTTTCTTGTAAAATATCCGATTACACTTGTGAAATCTTCTTTTTAAAAACCAGAATATAAGGATTCTCGCAGCAATAATTGTTTCTGGATATCCGGATTAGTTCAAAACCGCATCCAATAATATCAGAGATTTGTTTTTCGATAGGAGATGCATTCCATCCATTATATGAAGCCAGTTTTATGCTTGATTCGTAATCGAGGTTTGGATTGATAATATACAACAGGCCATCGTCTTTCAGTTTTAATCTAAGATCTGTCATTATGCCTTTTGGATTTTTAAGATATTGATATGTCCATAGCATTAATATTTTGTCGAAAATATCATTTGGAAGATTGGTTCTATTGTCAGAACCGATTACTGTAATGAATTTGTTAAGAATAGGTTGTTCTTTAACATTCTGATAAAAGGAGACTACTTCCTTAATAGCTTTTTGATTGCAAACAGTTGAGTCAATGTCCTGAATGTAAAAAGTTAAGCTATCATGAAAGATCGATAGCATTGCTTCAATATATCCATTTCCGGCACCAATGTCTGCAACTGTCTCACCTGATTTAAAGTTTATAGTATCAATACATTTCCCATTTAGATGCTCCAGTACCTCTTCTTTGCTGGTCAGCCAGGGATAACCATCAATTGGCTTCATTGAGTCCACGATATTAAAATTATTATCATGATCATTCCTGCAGTTTATTATAAAGCAAAAAAGGAAGACTGAGATAACTATAAGACTCCTTTTCACTGGGTTGGCCATTTCCGTAATTTGCTTATTTATTAAAATTCTCTTTTAAAACTTTATCTATCAGCAATTTTTTGAAATTTCTCAGGTTCATCAATATTTGGATGATGAGAAGATTCTTCAAACCAAATAATTTCTTTCTTTGGGTGGTCTAGAATGCTCAATACCGACCATGTTAGCACATGTATATTGCTAAATGTCTGATATATAGTAAGAGCATTATTATGCCCGTGGAATTAACTGTCTATAGGCTGGACCCGGTAAAATATTGACATTCCGGACAGATTTTAAATAATTGGATCTCCACAATAGTACTTTCTTTTACAGGTTTTACAATGCTTGCCTATCCAGACATCATCAAACTGACTCATTATTGATGATACAATGTCAGGATCAGTAGTAATTATACCTGATTCAAAATTCCGGGTATCAGGACTTTTTATTCCCAGTCCTGCACCTGTAAGATTTGCAGATCCGGTGTATGCGAATTTACCATCAATTATAATGTGCTTAAAATGAACTCTTGGACAAAGCTGTCTTTCCATACTATCCCACAGCATCGGGTACTTATCAAAACTTTTTCTGAAGTTCGGACCAGGTTCCTTTGCATGCAGAAGACGGATTGATACTTTTCTCTTTACCAGACTATCCAGAATGCCTAAAAAAGATTGGACACTTCCTTTATGGTGAACATGCAAATCCTTAATATCGGCGGTACCAATCCAAACAAAAGAGGATGCTCCCGCGATTGGCTCAATCGCCTGTTTGTACAGTTGATCGTTAGTTATGAAAGTAACACTAATGTTCATTTTATCTCTACATCATATCTGACAATTAACCATAATTGCCCGGCAATATGGGGAAGTAGAATATTACATTACTTTACTGGCAATTCCGACCCATCCTCCGTTTGGTGCCATAACTACTTTTATCTTTTCACCTGCAGTGATCTTTAAAGTAATCTTCCGAAGTTCAGTTGGCTCTTTTGAGGAATTCTTTGTGTCGGCCCATACCTCCACTTCCCACTTACCCATTGCAAGGAAACTTGTTTCAAATGTAATCTCTTTTGCTTCAGAATTGTTCATCGCACCAATGTACCAGATGTCGCGGTTCCTGCGGGCAATGGCTACATACTTTCCGGGGTATCCACCCAAAAATCTCGTGTCGTCCCAGGTAGTTGGAACCAGTTTCAGGAAATCCGCTCCCGGCTTATTCCGTATATTATCGGGATGATCGCAAACAACTGTAAGAGGACTCTCATAAACCACAAATTTCGAGAGCTCGGCAGCTCTTGTATTCCAGACAAGTGCCGGTACCTGCTGCCTGAAATTCGCACGGGTAACATTCAGAAACGCCCCGGGGGTGTAATCCATCTGTCCGGCAAGCATTCTTGTAAAAGCTAACTTCACATTATGCTCCGGACTCATCTTGTCGGAGAACTTATAATATTCATTTCCCATAACACCCTCGCGGGTAATCATATTCGGCCATGTCCGGATAATACCATCAGGCTTGTATGCTCCGTGAAAATCGACAAGCAGCTTGTTAACAGCAGCACATTTTATGATGTCGAGATACCAGTTCACCATATACTGATCGTCGCGGTCCATGAAGTCGATCTTCACACCAGCAACCCCCCATTTGCTGTACAGCGGAAAGGCTTTCTTATATGCGGAGTTGCGGTTTACGTCGCTGGAATATAACCAGACAATAATTTTTACATTTTTCGATGCAGCATAACTTATTATTTCAGTCATATCGATCTGAGGAGCCCACTTGGTGATATCGGCAGCCGGGTCGTTAAATTTGCCGTACCACTGCCAGTCAACAAGCATATAAGGCCATCCCATTTCTGATGCAAGATCAATATACTGCTTAATTACAGGCATCTCCATCTTAACCTCACCACTCCACCAGTGATCCCATGCACTCATGCCTGGCTTTATCCACGACGGATCTTCAATTGCACAGGGATCGTTCAGATTCTGAATTATCTCTGATTCAATAAGCTGCCCCGGTGTTTCACCAATCATAATAACTCTCCATGGCGTGGTAATGTCATCTGATGACCTTGCTTTAATACCATCCTCATTCTCACCAGGTAAAGGAACCAGCCTGGTGGTCAGCACCGACTTAGTCCCGGTTGTACCTAAATAAAATGCAGGATAGTTCCTGATCTTTGCCTCGGTTATTGCTACCCACAGGTTATTGCCATAATCCATTAAAAACGGAAGACCGGCTATTGTTTTCTCATTAACGTAGCTAAGCTTCCTGGCCATAAACTCCGATTCGTTGGATGTTGAGTAACCACCATATTCCACAACCCATGAATCAGGATCTCCAGGTATAGCAAAAGTGGTAAGCTCGCGTGTTATCCTCCTGTCGCCTATAAAGACTCCCCGCGGAAGAATATACCTGAAAGCTATTCCATCATCATATACCCTTAGCTCAAAGGTAAGCTGCCTCCTTGCCCCCGTTTTTTCCCTTAGAACCAGAGAAATTTCATTATAGCTGTTTATTATTACCTCGTGCTTCGACTTCACAACCGGCTTCCACGTATCAAGTACAGTATTCCGGTTACTCGTTAATATTTCAAAATCGCCCGTTAAAGGAGCCTCACCTGCAAATTCAAATCCAAGGTCAGATTCACCAATTACATTGTCATTATTAAAGGCAATGCTGTAGGTGAGCCTGCTGTTATTGTTAATGGAAACCCCGATCTTACCCGAAGGCGACGCAACATTAAAAGATTGCGACATAAGGTAATAAGGCTGTGCAAAAAGGATAAGCAAAAATATAACTCTTCTCATCTTACTGATCATTAATGGAGATATAAATATAAGCGAAACGGCAGAATAAAATAAATATTTCAAGATTACCTAAGCTTCCGGCCCGTCAGTCACAATAGCAAAAAGATTATCAGATCCTGCACCATTGTTACACAAAAACATGTTCATACCATGATAGCTTCTCAATTATATAATGTCTTAGTTCACCAGTGCTCCTTTGTGCGGCGCGGCGGTATGTTTTAGTAAGCGTAATCCGACGACAGCACCCGGCATCCGCGAGTTAGCGGGCTGTTATCAAGCCTCAGGCGGGGAGCTTATTGATCCTGACGTCCGTATCGGTTGTTGGCTTTTTTCTCAGACAGCTTTTAATCTCCATGAAGCAAATATTTGTCTGGCTTTTCGCATTCTTAATAAGTGTCTTAAAGTCAAACTTCTTTTGAAATATTTAAACGAGCTCATGTCGGAATATTTTAATGAAGCATATTTATCAGGGTATTCAAGGAGCTTTGCCACTTCCTTTGCATAGGGGATACTGGTATGCCCTTTGGATAATATCATCCACCTGGCAGAAGGGCTTATTGACGAGAAATCTCTGCTATAAGTTGATTGTTCCATAATTATGAGATTGAATTTTCAGTCTTAGCTCACAGCTAACCTTCAGAGGTATGTGCAATTGGTCCGCCAGCTGGCGGGCGGTGGTACGTAGTGCCTCACACCGATCGAAGTAAGGTCTGAGTAATTTTGCACTTGTGATGCGATACAGGTGTCAGGTTCCAGTGCCCATTTAAAAAGTTAATGTAGCTGTTTATATCAGGAAATCCTTGTATGAGTTGCAAATTTTCCTGCAAAGCTAACGTTCAAACAATCTGTTAGTCCGGGTTTCTGAATTTTTATTCGTGTCTCAGACAATCCACCGGATTTTTATTTGCAGTTTTCCAGGTGTGCCAGCTTACAGTTAACAGGGATATCAGGAAAGTAATTATGCCTGCTGATACAAAAATCCACCAGCTGAGATTAACCCGGTATGCAAAATCTTGCAGCCATTTCTGCATAGAATAAATAATAACAGGGCAGGCAATTATGAAGGAAAGTAAAATAAATTTAATATACTCCAGATTAAGCATTAAGACTATTCTGCCAGTTGTTGATCCGGCAACTTTTCGGATACCTATCTCTTTAATTCGACTGTCAATTGTAAATAAAACAAGACCAAATAGTCCGATGCATGAAACAAAAAGCGCTAAAAAAGAAATGTATGTAATTATTAATGATGATGTTGTCTCATTTTCATACATTTTCTGTAAATCTCCGCTGAGAAATGTGAATTCAAATGGATATTGGGGAAAGAGTTTATCCCACGTCTTTCTTAAGTAATTGAGGGTATTAGGAATATTTTCATTTGAAATTTTAATCATCAGATTATCAAACAGTGAAGGATAGAAAGTCAGGGCCAACGGCTTGAGTTCGTTGTGTAATGATTTAAAATTGAAGTCTCTGACTACACCAACTACTTCTCCTTTACCGATTATATCAAATTGTTTTTTAAGAGGATCATCCCATCCGGTTTTTTTTACAGCCGATTCGTTCAAAACGTATAATATTGAACTCTTCGTCGAGATGTCACCGGGAAAAAACTCCCCTTTCAAAAGTTCAATTTTCAGAGTGTTTATGAAATCCTGATCAACGGATATCCAGTCCATATAATTTGTATTGTCGTCCTGGGCAAGCCCTTCCCACCATGTATTTTGATAATATCCCTGAGTTCCCGGGAAATACGCAACTGCAGAAGCATTTAAGATCGCAGGGTAAGTTGATATCTCTTTCTTAAAAAGTTCATACTTAAGTTTAACCTGTGCCTGATATATAGGTACAACAACAACCTGATCAGAGTTTAGTCCGAGATCTTTATTCTTTATATAAGCTAACTGGGACTTAATTACAAAAGCACAGGCGATCAGAGTGATTGAAATAAAGAATTGGAATACAACAAGCACTTTCCTGAAAACTTTAATGGAGAATATTCTGCCTGATTTAAAGTCATCACGAATGGCTGACGCAGGATTTACTGATGAAAGAAACAAAGCAGGATAACTTCCTGCAATAAATGATATAAGAATTAATGAAAGTATGAATTTTACAGTTGATTTGAAGGTAAGAAGCGATTCAAATTTCAGAGGAATTCCGGATATAGAAACAAATACCGGAATTAAAAAATAAACAAGGAATAATGCAATAATGAACGCTATGAAAGTAATTGCAAATGATTCACAAAGAAATTGTCCGATAAGATTTGAATTTGTTGCTCCCGCCACTTTCCGTAAGCTTGCTTCTTTACCTCTTTTTGTATAGCGGGAAGTTGCCAGGTTCATATAATTAATACAGGCTATCAGCAGGACTAAAATCAGAACTGAACTGATAATATAAACCGTCCTGATATTTGTATTTGTATCTAAATCGGATCGTAGTCTTGAATGCAGATGGATTTTGAGTAAAGGTTGAATATGAAGTTGAAAATCCTCTCCAAGAGGAATTTTATTTTCAATTTCGGGAAGTTTTTCAGTTATAGATCGATAAGAACCTTTATTATTTGCGATAAAATAAGTGGTGTAATTCCACATTCCCCAACCCGGGTTGCTTTTGATTTCTGAGAATGAGCTCAAAAAATCAAACTGAATCTGAGAATTAGCCGGAATATCTTTCAATACACCCGTTATTATGTATGGAGTCTTTTTATCACCAATGAGCAATGACCGACCCAAAGGATTTTTATCTCCAAAATACTTCCTGGCTTTTGTTTCACTTAAAATGACAGATCCCGGATTGCTGAGGGCTGTTTCCGGATTACCTTGTAAAAGAGTAAATGAAAAAATGTTGAATATAGAAGGATCAGCTAACTCAATATTTTCCCAGAATTGTTCATTTTCAGAGTTTACAAGTACTCTTCCCATATAACCAAATCTGACAAAATCTTTAACTTCAGGGATAGCTGTCTTTAAAAGTTCACCCAGAGGAGCAGGAGTATGGGCAAAATTATCTGAAGTTCTCTCGCTTTTAAATTCAACTACAACCCTGAATATTTTATCTGCATTTTCATGAAAATTATCGAAACTGAATTCGAATTGCAACCATGCTGACAGGATAATTACCAGTGTAAGCCCAATAGATAAACCAGAGATATTAATTAGTGAAAAACTCAGATTCCTTTTAATACTTCTGAATGATGAAGCCAGGTTATATTTCAACATTATTATGTTATACTACGTGATTGTCACTAATCATAGTGATAGAGACAGGTATAAATAGGTAATTCATTTTCATTTACCCGGTATACTAATCTATGCTCATGATCGATACGTCTTGACCATAATCCTGCCAGGTCATATTTTAAGGGTTCAGGTTTCCCAATTCCAGAATAAGGGTTTGATTGAATATCTTTGATTAAAGCGTTTATTTTCTTTAGGATCTTTCTATCCTCTGCTTGCCAAAAAAGATATTCTTCCCAAGCATTCTTTGAAAATATAATCTTCTTCATTCTTCAATGAGATTGCTTTGGACAGTTTTTCCAGACTGCATTTGTTCAATTGATTCGTAGAGTCTTTGAGCGTTCTTTTTTGAACTCAGCAGGTGTAAAGTTTCCATAATAGAATTATACTCCTCCAGGGAGATTAATACAGCACCTTTGCCTGATCCACGTTTGATTATCAGGGTTTCATTGTTAAATTCCACACTATCAAGGTAGTCCTTAAGCTCTTTTCTGAATTCTGAATAGTTTGCTGCAATCATCTTTGAATTATTTAAACGTTATTGGAGTACAAAGATACGTACTTAAATACGTAATTACAAATTTCGTGCATAAGATTTGTTCATGCAGGATAATGTTCTGCGGTATGTGTAGTCAGCCCACCAGCTGAGATTATTTATTCTTTTGAAATTCAATTAATTCTATTGGAGCGCCATTATATTCAATCATTGCTACTTTTATTCCTTCATAATTTGAATCGGGTTTAGAAATTATTTTAAAGTTGTGGTTTGAAAGTTCAAGATCTATATCTTTTACTTCAAATGCTAAATGTGGAACAGTTTGAATTAGTTTGTTAATTGGACTGTTTTTTTCGTATCTCATCCATTCTATTCCAAAAGGGCTGGTTTCGAAACCAGACTTGTAGACTTTGAATTTCTCGAGGTAAGTCTCGTCGGGCATTTTTGTTTTAGTCGGGATTCCGATGTGATGGTATTTCCATCCCCAACAAGTGATTGCCATCGGGAGCTCGTTATCCTGTCTTTCTTTTTCAATCAGGGTGTCCATATATTCAAAAATTAACGCTTCAGTAATGAATTGTATATTAAATAATGGTTATTGTATTTGTCCGCCGATCCATCGAAGCAAAACCATGAAGAAATTCATTGTTTTAACCGAGGCTTTTATATTCATCTGTCTTAACAATATAATGTGCAGAAACCTTATCATAATGTGACAGGACTTTTTGAGCCGCATCAGGCACCACTGCCTTCTCATAATCTTCACCTGCAAATTTTCTTACAGAATCAACTGAGTCAAACCACATTATTGTAAGGAATTCGGTTTCGGCAGGTAGTTCACGCCTCAGGAGCTGGATTCCACTGTAGCCATCAATGTTTTTGTTCGCGATGCCGACAAAAATCTCTTTCTGAAGAAGACTCTCGTATGTGTCTGCATTGTCTTTGGTTGTGTAACCGTGCCAGATTCTCGATATCATAATATTATTTTTTTGTGTATTAATTATGAAGATGTTCTATGGGATTGAAATTTGTGTTAAGTGATTGCAAGCCTTATTTTAGCATCGGGCTATCGATTTCTTCAAGCACATCCTGACGTACCAGCACTTCATAATCGGGATTTACACCAATGATGTCATGGTCGTACGCTGCATGGTAAATCTTAAATACAGACAGACCGTTAGATTTTTTATTTTTTTTTATTTAATCAAAAGTTACAATGATTAACTAATTATCTAATGATTCTCCAACAACTTGTGTATAAATTATTTTCTCATTCTCATTTAACTCAAGAGTCTTGTGTAATTTATCTCTATCAACTAATCCAAGAATTACAGTACTTAAATTGGCTGCGGCACAATACAGATAAACATTCTGACTTATAAATCCTGTATCTGTTGAAGATGTAAACCATTTTCTATTATCAATCTTAAATTGAAAAGTTTTTAGTTTTGAATAATCTGAAACGTAAATCAATCCGACAGGAGCAGTATGCATCATTTTTTGGGTTCCAATATTTTCTCTTATATCTTTCGAAAGAACTTTTATCAATTGATGATTTTTTTCATCGTAAAGATAAACTCCTATTGATAAAGCAATATAGACTTTAATTTCCTGTGAGTTACAGGCTGATGGAACAGTTCGTCTGCTTTTACTTTTCTTTGTCTCTTGATGTGTAATTCCACAAGCAGCCCACAGTAAATTTGAAATATCCTGTTCAGAAAGGTTTGAATTTTTCCATTTCCTTTTCGTCCTTCGCATTTCAATTGCCCTCATTAATGGAAAATCAAGGTCTTTCTGAGGCTCTGGAAGTTTTATGAAATCTGTCACCATAATTTTTAAATTACATTTCGAAACAAAACTATATGGTTTTAAAATGTTTCTCAGTAACAATTAAAAACAATTCTAAATTCCAACTGACATTTAGCCACTTACAATGTCCCGTTAACCTTGCTGCTAACATTCGGAGGTATGTGGCGTTGGCCTGCCAGCTGGCAAAGTCTCCCGGCGCCAGCCGGCGAAGGCCGCACCTCCGACCGGTCAGCTGATCTCTTTAGCCAGGAAGTTCCCGCGGAGCTGAAAGCCACTAGCATATCCCGACCTGTTGTCTGCTGTTTTTTTATTTTCCTGATATTTTAATCCTGATGATTATAATTTGTATTGATAGATTCTCGATTCCTCACCCCAGGGATGATAGCCTTGTCCTATATATTCAAAAGCAAACTTTTCATAATAGCCAATATGATCGGTGCTTAAATACAAAAATTTAAATCCGGCTTTTTTAGCGTCTTTTTTTGCTCTGTCGATTAACAATGAACCATAATTATTACCTCTATGGTTATCATCAATATATACAGCACAAACCCAGGGGTATAAGTCCATCCGGCTTATAAAATCATTTGTTACAAGTCCTGCACAGCCAATTATTTCGCCTTCATTTTCAAGTAAGTACCATTGAGGTAAGGGATTAATTGAATCTATACTATGATTTATGCAATCTTCGTATATAACGGGCAATACGTTTGGCCATTTGCTCTGAAAATATTTGATTGCCTGATATTTATATTCAGGTTTTTCCCGTATAGATATTACTTTCATGTAAATTATTCCTTAATTATGTTATCTATCTTCCAAAATGGCACACAAAGGCCCCGCGGTAAATTTGTAGGCGTCTCCGAGTACCCGGGGTGGTGTATTTTTTGCCGTCTCTTAGTCTGCCTGGCTCTATGAGGGCCGTATCATTGTCGAAGGCTTTGAGCGAAGGAGGCCGGATTTAAATTTTTATGCTATTTCAAATTTGTCATGAGAGCAGAAGCAAAAACAAAAAGTGTGACAAACCTATTAATTGTATTGTTCGTGTCAGGTGCTGTAGTTTTTAAGTTTTTGGTCTAAATCTGTTTTTTATTCTTTCCGATTTGTTTTAATGCTTTCAAATAGACATTTTTAACACCATTGTTAGTTTCCTTCTCAGAGATGTCTCTTATTTTGGTTAATAATTTCATATCCCCCGATGCCTTGGCAATCTCTGAAAGGGCATAAGCTGCGCACCATCTGATGACCGTTGAGTTATTATTATTTTCAGTAGTATTTTTTAATAGAAATGGGATTGCTTTTTCAACTTTATGTGAGCTCTTCTTCGCGATATTACCGATTGATTCTGGAATTCCCCATTTTACTCTTGGAGCTTTGTAATTGATAAAGACGATCAGTTCATCTATGAAAGGTTCTGCAATTTCAGGTTTTTCGGCAGTAACATGTTTCATTATATCAGCGCAGGTCCCTTTTTGAACATCAGAACCTGTTTGAAGTATTGTCATTAATTCATTAAACAGTTTCGGATTTTGAAGTATCCTCTCTGCTGATACCGATACTATTTCCTTTGGCTTTCTCTTTGAATCTAAGATTTCTCTAATTGTCTCCATATTAATATTTTGAGTGTAACGTAAGAAAATTTTCAAGTTGGTCAGAGAGCCCCTCTATGGCACCTAATGTTTATATGTGTAATAAAGCTAAACATATTTTCCTGATTCCGTAGTTATTGTTTAGTTCAGGATATATCTGATACCACCAGAAACTATTAAAAAATGCCAGTTGTTCAAAATTGCCGTCGACTGCCTGCTACCAGATCCTGGTAAAGCCACAAATCAGTATAAGTATAACTTTTCGTCAGTAAATAGCTGACCGTTATGCAGAATAGCCTGCCGGGGAATTGAGTTTACTTCACTTCAGATTATGCTCCCGCCATTTCGGTCACATAATACAATTATCATCGCCGATATGATTATTTCCGGATAATGGCCGGAAATACACTCAATTTCAAACTAAAAGTAACAATTATCATCTGAGAATAAACCTGAAAAAAACGAAAAATAAAATAATACAGATCCGTACAATCTGAATTATTCATTATTCTTATCTTAGTGTGGAAATAGAAAATAATTCCGGATGAATAATTCCTTACTTAAACTTGCTTTGGCTCCTCTTGTTTTTACATCAGCGCTGCCTCAGGTGTATTCTCAGGATAAAAAAATGAATATCCTTTTTATCGCTGTTGACGATATGAATACTGATCTGGGATGTTACGGGCATCCGCTGGTAAAATCGCCAAATATAGACAGACTTGCGTCACAAGGTATTACTTTTGCAAATGCCTATTGCCAGTTTCCTCTCAGCAGTCCGAGCCGCAGTTCAATCCTTACCGGTTACAGGCCCGATAAGACAAGGGTTTTTGATCTGACATATCATTTCCGCCAGGATCTTCCTGATATTACTACCCTTCCGCAATTGTTTAAGAACAACGGTTATTTTGTGGCACGTGTCGGGAAAATGTACCATTACGGAAATCCCGGCGATATCGGAACCAATGGTCTGGATGACCGTATATCCTGGACAGAGCGTATAAATCCGGCCGGCCGGGATAAAACTGCTCTGGAAATAGATGTCATCAATTATACTCCCAAAAGGGGATTGGGATCTGCAATGGCTTACCTTTCCGATAAAGACGGAAAGGATTTCGAGCATACTGACGGAAAAGTAGCCACAGAGGCAATAGCTTTGATGGAGAGATATAAGGATGAGACTTTTTTTATTGCTGCAGGCTTTTATAAACCTCATTGTCCATGGATAACACCATCAGAGTATTTTGATCTTTACAAACCGGAACAGATGACACTTCCTGAAATCTCATCTGAAACGCCGAAATCTTATCCTGAACTCGCTCTTGCTTCTACAAATCCATGGCCGTACTTTGGAATTTCTTCTGATCAGGCTCTTGAATGTGTTCTTGCATATTATGCGGCAATATCATTTGTCGATGCCCAGATTGGAAAGTTACTGGATGCGGTTAAATCACTGGGACTGGAAGACAATACCATCATTGTATTCTGGAGCGATCATGGCTATCATCTTGGAGAACATGGATTATGGTTCAAACAGAGCTGTTTTGAGGAATCCGCGAAGGTACCTCTCATTATATCGGTTCCGGGTTCAGCGAATACCGGACAAACCTGCAGCCGGACTGTAGAACTTGTAGATGTCTATCCGACACTGGCAGAGCTTACCGGACTTACTCCTCCGGCTGATCTGGAAGGCAACTCGCTTGTAAAACTGCTTGAAAAACCAAATGCCAGATGGAAGCATCCGGCATTTACACAGGTGCAAAGAGGAACGACTCCGGGACATAGTGTCCGTACCGGAAAATGGCGTTATACTGAATGGGGATTCGGTGAAAAGGGGATGGAGCTTTATGACGAAACCTCCGATCCCCATGAACTTAATAATCTTGCCTCAGATCCTGCATACGCAGGTGTAGTAAAAAAGATGAAAGCTTTGCTGAAAGAAATTCATCTGGTCCCTGTCACGGGAGGTAAGGCAGTTTCTGATACACGTGCACGATATTGTAATTAATACACAGAATCAATCAACGTACTACTCTTCCCGAGGCATCTCCTTTCATGAGCTGTTCAACTTCGGCAACGGTGACCAGGTTGAAATCGCCATGTATGGTATGTTTCAGGCAGGATGCTGCAACGGCAAAATTAAGTGCTTTCTGGTCATCACCCTAGATCGAAGAGCGTCGTGTAGGGAAAGAGTTAGGAT
>CAYQZL010000053.1:0-4905 GCA_964421975.1 uncultured Rikenellaceae bacterium | reverse complement strand
CCCCCCCATAAAAGAGTCACCTCCTCCCACCCTGTCAACTATGTGTGTGATCTGGTAGACAGGTGCCGTGAAAAACTCTTTCCCGTTAAACAGTATACCCGACCAGGTATTATGATCTGCATTAATAGATCCCCTGAGGGTTATTATGATCTTGTCAGCCTGGGGGAACTGAGCTTTCAGTTTTTTGCAAACCGACTCATATTCAGAACTTTCAACTTTCCCGGTCGCAACATCGCCTTTATCCGGCTTAATACTGAATACTTTTTCTGCATCCTCCTCATTACCAAGGATCACATCACAGTATTTTACAAGCTCCGGCATCACTTCCCCGGCAGTTTTACCCCATTTCCATAGGTTTTTCCTGTAATTAAGATCACATGAAACAGTTAATCCTTTAGTTCTGGCAGCTTTTACTGCTTCGAGGCATGTTTCTGCAGCTCCCTGCGAAATGGCCGGTGTTATGCCTGTCCAGTGGAACCAGCTGGCATCCCCGAAAACCTGATCCCAGTTTATCATCCCCGGTTTAATTTCCGATACCGAGGAATGAGCACGGTCATAGACCACTTTACTTGGTCTCGATACTGCTCCTGTCTCAAGGAAATAGATCCCGAGCCTTTCTCCTCCAAATATAACGTGGTTTGTACCCACACTGTGTTTTTTCAGTTCCATTATGACAGCCTTTCCGAGATCGTTTGAAGGAAGTCGTGTCACATATTCGGTCTTTAATCCGTAATTCGCAAGCGATACTGCAACGTTTGCTTCACCTCCTCCATAGGATGCACAGAAAGAAGTCAGCTGTGAAAACCTCTGGTGCTCCGGTGTTGCCAGCCTGAGCATGATCTCTCCGAATGTTACTATTTTATTCTCCATATCAAATTATTTTATTATTGTTTGTGTGGTTAAGAATGCGGCGTGCGGCGTGCGGCGTGCGGCATGCGGTGTGCGGTGTGCGGCAAGCGGCGTGCGGTGTGAGACTCCTACAGTAATGAAGACGAGTCATAATCGAGATAGAGCCAGGCGTTATCATGATTGCGTAGAATCGTAGCCGGGACAAGCGGAGAGACCGGTTCCTTTATGGTTTTCTTCACAGCCTCTGCTTTACGCAGATCAGGAACTGTACAGATAATGGCTTTTGATTTCATTATCTGCTTTATCGACATGCTGATGGCTCTTTTCGGGACATCATCGAATGTCGGGAACCATCCTTCACCAAGCTGCTGACGACGGCATGCTTCATCAAGATTGACAATTATGTAAGGCTCCTCTGTCCCGAAATCGGCAGGAGGATCATTGAATGCGAGATGTCCGTTCTCACCTATCCCCACAAATGCCACATCAACCGTTAGTTTGCTTATCAGTTCACCAAGTCTTTTACATTCCTGAACCGGGTCATTTTCACCATTGACATATACAAACTGCTTAGGTTTTACTATATCTGCAAATCTTTCCTTCAGGTATTTCCTGAATGATGCGGGGTGTGTGATGGGAAGTCCGATATACTCATCCAGATGAAAAGCTGTCACTACCGACCAGTCAAGGTCTTCTTTCACAAGAACCCTTAGCATATCGAATTGTGATGCTCCAGTGGCAACTATTATAGTGGCCTCTCCTTTTAATTTGATTGCCTCACGGATAAGATCAGCACCTTTTACAGCTGCTTCTTTGCCGAGGACTTCACGACTTTTTGAAATAATTGTTTCCATTAAATTATGTTATTTATATATGATTATTTGGTTAAAACCGGCCTTATCATCACTCTGAAATCAAACCTTTGCGGCATCACCTGATATTGAGGGAACACCGACAGTGCTGTACACCCGACACCGCTTGTGGCATAGTCAAAATTGAAAGTAATGCCGTCAAATGGCTGAAGCTGATATGTGTAAACAGCTTTTGTGAGGTTATCAACAGAGTATTTCTGGGCACTGAAATTAAAAAGCCGGCCTCCGCTGAATTCCAGACCTGTGCCGTTACTGTCAGTCATTCTGACCCACCTTGTATCTGTTCTGAGACCATAATCCTGCGGTATCAGGTATGGTTCATCCATCTCAGCGACGGTTAATTTATAAATACCAATCTTATACCCGCTTTTCCGATCGGGATAATTTTCCTGTGGACCCCGGCCATACCATTCAGCATTTTCCAGCGATTTATCAAGGATCCACTGCATCCCTATCCTTGGCAGCCATGCGGGCATATCACCATCCGGAATTGCCGAATGAGATATGGAGATCTCCCCGTTCCCCGAAACAACATATTCATAACTGTTCATAAAAGCACCTCTTCCTCCTTCAGTCTGTACCACATTTTTAGTACAGATCACGACCCGGTTATCATTAACAATGTTGTAATTGAAATCTTCATGGATTGTCTTCAGGAGATTAAGTCCGGCCGAATACCATTCTGATGCAGCGAACCTGCCGTTACCGGTTATTCTGTGCTTAGTGTTGGATCTCCAATAGTTCCATTCGTCCGTTTCGTTTGCCAGAGGAGCTCTCCATATATTGAACTCTCCGCCTCTTTTCAGCATTTCTTTCCCGCTTACCTGTACTGATGATAATAAGCCTGATCCTTTATCAAAAACATATTTAAAATCCTTTCCGCTTATTATCAGTCTGTCAATATCTTCAGTAACTTTCAATGAATTTACAGGTTCATTGTTAATTCCCCTGACCGGTACTGACCATGAAAGGTCAAACTGATCCCATGCAATCTCATAACCATCTTCTGCCCACAATGTCCTTCCCTTCTGACAGAAACCAAGTGTCAGGTGATATTCAGCTCCTTCCCTGATCTGAGGTTTATTGTAAGGAATTTTAATGATCCCTGATTTCTGAGGAGCTATGTCCGTAATTAATTCACCTCTCTGAATGATCCTGCCATTTTCCTGCAGGATCCAGCAAGTGCGCAGATTATTCAGATCAGTAAAGAAATACCTGTTTGTGATTTTTACTTCTCCCGTTTCTGCGGAAATAAGCTTTGCATTTACCGGCTGACCAGACTTCTTTATCTGCCACATTTCAGGTTGTGGTCTCCTGTCGGGCCATATCGTGCCATAGGTCCTTCCTCCTATCCCATAGCTGAAGAATTTACCATCTTCAGTCATCTCCTCGAAATCGAGCCAGAGGGCTGCCTTATTTTTTAATTCTGAAGAAGGTGATCTTAGCTCTTCAGATGATATCACTTCAGCAAAGATGCCCACCTGGTCAATAACTGCATCACAGATATAAACAACTGTTTCCTGACCATGTATCTCGGTATTTCGGCCGATATTGACAGGAAATGGTGTGTTCCTTATGTTTCCCCTGACAGATTTCTTCTCACCTGCTTTATTGTCAATTTCAATTTGAACAGAATTGCCGTCATATACAGCTTTGACAAAATGCCAGTTATATTCCCAGTTATCCGGAAGAGTTATCTGTACTTTCTCTTTCGAGCGGGTTGTAACATAGAATTCAAGAGAATCTTTTCTGACCTGTCTTATACCGAACTGGTAATTACCTTTTGTTATAAGTGTTCCGGCTGAACTGCTGAGTGACCTGGGATAGACCATAAGGGCAAGGGTCAGTTTATCACCCGATATTTCCAGTGCATTATCCCGGTAAACCTCAACCCATTGATCATGACCATTCAGATCAATCCCCTTACCTGTGACTCCGGGTACCAGCCTTGCCCGTCCCATCACATTCACCTGTACATTGTTTGCCGATGCATCTTTGATTGTCCGGATCTTTTCCGTAATTCCTGTACTGACAAAATCCCAGATAGCCCCACCCATGCTCCTTGGATATCTGTAGAAAGCATCCCAGTAATCATCCAGACCACCTCCGCCATTCCCTGTAACAGCAAGATATTCATCCAGGAATGAAGGACGGGGATCATTAACCGGGGGCACAAGAAATACATTTGTAATAAGATCGTGAACAGCAGGGTAGCGGGGGCCTATAATATCCTCACATTTATGCGCGAATGCATTTCCACCGTACATCCAGTATCGGGTCTTATCATATTTTTTGCCTTCATCAATAACTGCGCAAATATTATCCCCTTCACCACTCTCATTGCCGGCACTCCAGAAAAGTATACACGGATGATTCCTGTCGCGCAGTACCATTTTGCGGGACCTCTCACGATACATTTCTTCCCATGCCTTATCGCGTGAGACATATTCCGTGGCATGTGCCTCATCACCCGTTTCATCAATAACATAGACCCCATATTCATCGGCAAGCTCAAGATAACGGATCACCGGAGGATAGTGTGATGTTCGTACACAGTTTATATTGAACTGCTTAAAGAGAGCCATATCCCTCCTGATAGTAGCTTCATCCATTGTATGACCGAGTTCGGGATGCTGCATGTGACTGTTAATGCCGTTCAGCTTTACAGGAACACCGTTAAGGTAAAAAACCTGATTGCGTATCTCAGTCTCTTTAAATCCTGTTCTGCCGCTTATTGTTTCAATTGTTTTCCCTGCCCCATCCAGCAATTCGAAAACAAGGGTGTAAAGGTTTGGAAACTCCGCCGACCATTTATCAGGATTATTGATGTCAGAAGTCAGTTTTACCGTTTCCTTTTTACCCGGACTGACTGAAAATTTACCGGAGCTGATACTTTTTATGATCTTCTTCTGATTATCGTAAAGGCTTGCCCGTAAAGTCAGATCATCTGACAGTACAGATGAATAATTCCTTATATCAATAGTCAGATCCAGCGATGAATTGATATATTGATCATCCAGATCCGTAACAGCATGCCAGTCAAAAATATGTGTCCGGGGTGCTGCATAGAGCCAGACATCATCAAATATACCGGCCAGGCGCCAGTAATCCTGATCTTCAAGATAATATCCATCAGAATATTTTGTAACCAGAACAGCAATTGTATTCGTGCCCGGCTTAAGAT